>NZ_SADD01000002.1:300000-587037 GCF_004005565.1 Lujinxingia sediminis
GAAAGCCCGGCATCGCCTCGGCCAGCGCGCGCTGATACGCCTGCATCTCGCCGGCGTTATCCATCACCACGAGCACATCGAGGAGCTCCGGGCGCTCAAAACGATCGAAGAGTTCGCTGCGCTCAATGCCGGCCCGACAGTCCTCGGGCAAAAGCGGATCGCCCTGGTAGGCGGGGTTAGGCTCGGTACACCCGAGCACGCTCAACGCCAGGGTGAAGGCGGCGACGATCGAGGAGCGTTTCCGATGTCGTCGGCTGACCATGGTTGCTCCTCCAAAACGTCGGCTGAGCCTGAATGGCTCAGCGGCGGATGCTGTCCGCGACCTGCGCGAGTTTGCGACGCCCTTCCACCACAGCGAGCATCTTTGAGAAGACGCGGGCCTCCTCGCCCTGAAGCCGCATCGCGACGGCTTCCCAGGACTCAAAGTCCCACATCATCGGCACGACCTCCGGGGTGCGCTCCAGCTCCTCAACAAAGGTGGCTGAAAACTCGCGCGAAAGC
Source organism: Lujinxingia sediminis (assembly GCF_004005565.1). Taxonomy (NCBI): domain Bacteria; class Deltaproteobacteria; order Bradymonadales; family Lujinxingiaceae; genus Lujinxingia; species Lujinxingia sediminis. Next base: position 300,502 of record NZ_SADD01000002.1, read on the forward strand.
TCTTCTTCCCCGGCGATCGAAGCGCACACAAAGCTGAGCATCGCGCGCACCGACAACCAGCGGTCGTCGCCGCTATACGCCTTCTGCAAAAAAGCCCTGGCCGGGGTGCCACCTTCGAGCTTCAAAAGCTCTTCGGCAAACGCTCCCAGCCACTCAGCGTCTACACCCAGACGCTGGGCCTCCTCGATATGTTCAAACGCCGCGGCCCGCTGCCCGTCAATCAGCTCCGCGACGGCCAGCGCACCGACGGCCGAGGAGCTGTCCGGCGGCTCCTGCTCCAGCAGTTGCTCCAGGACCAGGCGCGCCTCTTTGACCCGGCGGCGCTCCAGAAGCAGCACACCCAGGTTGTACTGCGCCTCCATGTTCTCCGGACCAACCTCGATGGCGCGGCGAGCCCAACGCTCGGCCGCTTCGGTGTCTCCGCTCTGGTAGGCAGCCATGGTAGCGCCGTTGAGCATGGTGACGTCATCGCCTGCGTGTTTGACGCCTTCCTCAAAGCTGCGCAACGCCTGCTCAAGTTGACCCAGCAGAAGATGGGACTGACCAAGCTGCCCCCAGCCCACCGCACTCTCCGGCTCCAGCTCGACGTACTCCTCAAAGGCGTCGACGGCGTCTTCAAAGTCCTGATTCACCTGATGGCAGAGCCCCAGGTAGAGCCAGGCCGAGGTGTTTTCGGGATCTTCCTGAAGCACGCGTTTAAAGGCGTAGGCCGCATCTTCAACGCGCCCGGCCTCGAAGTAGGCCGTGGCAGCCATCTCCCAGACCATGGGATTGTCGACGGCCTGGCGCGCGGCGATGCCAAAGTAGTGCGCCGCCTCATCGAACTCCTCGCGATCAAAGAGCAGATGCCCCAGCCGGAACGCCACATCGACGGCCTCCACGCCGCGGTCGACGGCCTGGCGGTAGCAGTCCATCGCCTCGTCTTCCGAGCCCATATCCAGGTACATATCCCCCATAAAGGCGTGATGGCGAGGCTCTGCGGTGCTCACCGAGCCCATCGCGTCGAGCAGAGCGGTGGCCGCATCAAACTCGCCCATCACAATCAGGGCCTCGACCTGGCTGAGCTGCAGAGAGACGTCCTGAGCATGGTGGGTCAGCGCGCGGCGAATCACCCCGAGCGCCTCATCGCAGAGCTGGCGACCGACCAGCAAGACGGCATAGGTCAGCGCCGCCTCCAGATCGGTGGCGCCCTGCTCGGCGTAGCGCGCGTTGGCGACCTTGAGCGCCTCCGAATAGTTGTCACGCTCCAGAGCGCGGCGCAGCTCGCGGGTCAAGCCCTCAAGGCCGCGGGGCAAAAGCGCCTCCAGGGTCATCAGCGCCGGGGTGGTCTGGCCGTCTTCTTCCAGGTCGAATTCGTCTCGCATCGTCCACATCGTGGTAGGGCCTGTTTCAAGCGATCTTCCAAGGGTGCCCCGCCCCGGCACAGGGCCGGTCGGCGCACAACTGGCAGGCTTACCCTAAGTTTTGCACAACATAAAGCGCGAGCGGCCCGGTGACGGGACCGCTCGCGCACACGTTTCGCTATCTTATCACGCCCTGAGGCCGGGGTGACGCCTTTGCATGCGACGCAACACTCCGCTCCCCCTCTCAACGTCTCGACGCTCAGAATCCCGGAGGGCGCTCCACAATAAAGTAGTTGAGGCACATCTCATCGTAGGTCCCCTCGCCCCAGCGCACCTCCTGAGGAGGCCGCCCATCGGGCTGGTTGGCCGGGGAGTTGTCGTAACGGCACTCCAGGCGCGGGGTCACCGGATAGCGCAGCACCTGCGGCTCCTCATAGAGATAAAAGCCCTGCCAGTTGAAATCCCACGCCGGGATATCCATCAAACACACCTCGCCGGTGCCCGTCTGCGCGGTGACGTTGATGCTCTTACCCAGAAGATGCATATGCGGAGCGACCCCGTGCAACGTCAGCGAGATGGGGATCTCCGGGCCCTCCTCAACAGCCACCGCGTCCGGGTCGCCCGCTTCGATCTGCAGACCGAGCTCAGCCAGGGGGATGATCACAAGCTCGGTGACCCGGGAGGTCTCATCCTGGTCGACAAAATAAAGATCGAAGAGGGAGCGATCGCTGCCCTCGGTGTCGTTGACCGTGTTGTAGTGCATCTGCACCACGATCTTTGAGCCCGCCTCAATGCGCACCCCGTGGCCTTCTTCAAACTCCAGGGGCATGGTGCCGGGCACCCAGCCCGAGAGCAGCCAGGGATCGGAGGTTCGCGGACCACCGAAGCAGGTGTAGCCGGGGCGCTCATCCTCGGCTTCGAGCTGCGCCAGGCGCGCGGCCTGATCTTCGGAGACCGAGTAGACCAGCGCGTGGTGCACCACCCGGGTGTTTCCGGGGCGAGTGCGCACGGCGTTGAGGAATTGGTCCTCATGAAGTTCGGGATCGATGACAAAGCAGCGGTAGTCGTCGACCGCCTCGGCCAGCGGAGGCTCGGGCGTGTACTCAAAGCCCCAATCCAGAGTCAGGTCGGGCGTGCCGCGCTCAAATACCGGCGCATTCTCATCACCCTCAAGCTCAGGGGCATCGCCCGACTCACCCTCGGGGTAACCCGCCTCGACCCACTCACGAAAGAGCGCGATCTCCTCCTCGCTGATATGTCGGCGGTTCTTGAGCGGCGGACCACACTCCTCCGACGGCGGCCAGGGCGGCATCACGCCGGTCTCCATCGCCCCGAGCGCCAGCCGCCCCATCTCTTTGATCCCCTCGTAGGTGTCCAACGCCATCGGAGCGATGGCGTCTTCGACGTGACACTCGTTGCAGCGCGCCGCCATCATCGGACGAATATGCGCGTAGTACGTCGGTCCGCTCAGCCCCGCATCATCTTCGGAATGTGCGTCTGTATCGGCATCACCGGTGCCGTCTTCGCCGGCATCATCGCCGAGCACCACATCGGCGTCTTCGGCCTCCGGTGATTCGGTGCCGCAGGACGCAGCGCTTAGCAGCAGGGCCACTGCGGCCGCTCGCCAGAGAGGGTTGTGCCAGATCGTCATCGCCGCGCTCCTCGCTCATATAGGGTCAGGGGAAGTCTCAGTGTGACGCGCCATAAAGGGCGCGACAATGCCTATCCAGGGTGATGCAGCGCTTTGATCGGACGCGATCTGTAGGGCCCGATGGACACAACTCAAACGCTCAAAACGCGAACATATCCAGGTCGTACTCCACCGGCGCCTCCGCGCTGATCGCCAGGAAATACGTGCCTGCCTCGGCGGCCACAAAGTCAAAGTCCACCGAGCGAGTGCCTGCCTCTCCCACCGCCACACGACCGCCTCCCTCATTGAAGACATCAAGCAGCACATCCTGTGCGCTGCCGCGGTTGACGACCATCTGCCCCAGCACGCTCTGGCCGGCCTCCACCTCAATGGAGAACCAGTCTTCCAGATCGTTGCAGAGCTGCAGATTGGCCTCCGAGACGTCCAGCACCAGGGCGGCCGCCTCGGGCAGCCCGTGATTGCCGGAGAACGCATCCACATCGTTGCAGATGCGCTCCACGGCCAGATCGTAGGTGTTGGGGCCGTTCACACTCTCCACGCGCAGATAATAAAAGCCCGAGGCCTCCGCCGTGTAGCTGAACGCTTCATCGTCGTCGCTCGACCAGGCACCGGCCACGCCCTCTTCCCCCAGGGTGGCCAGGGTGGATTGCTCAGGCGCGTAGAGCGTCAGGTCGATGTCACCCTGGGCGTGAACAAAGGACGCAAACACCTCCAGATCGTCGCCGCCAAAAAGCTCCACGGCGTAGATGTCCACATCATCGGCCTCGCAGATGGCCAGCTCACTCAACCCCACAAACGACTCGGTCAGAAGCGTAGCCATCGCCGCGGCGTCGTTGGGCTCGTAGGCCGCATCAGGGCAGATGTTTTGCTCCAGGCTGTAGGCACCGATGTGGTAGGCGGCCTCATCGCCGCGGGCGCGCACCACGTAGGTGCCCGGGGTATCCAGGATGGCTACCGCCAGCCCGTCGCAGCCCTCGCGCTCAAACGTTGCGCTTCCTTCCACAAAACTCAGCTCCAGGTCGGTCCCTGGCGAGTGCGCAACCACGACTTCGAGAACTTCGCCCTCCCCCACCTCCACGCGATGATGCTTATCGGCGCTCCGACAGAGGCGATGGTCACTGTAATCCTCGCGCACCATCGGGGCAGCCTGCGACGCAGTACTCAGATCGACGCCGTCATCACGACACACGGCATCATCGGGGGAGTAGGCCGCAAAGCGCCAGTAGGTGTAGGGCGGCGCGCAGACCACGGCCTCGTCCTCGGAGGCAGGCTCGGCCTCCACCGCGCAAATCGTATACGAGATCATGGCCGACTCCCCGGGCGCGGGCAGCGGGTTGCCAATCGAGGCCCGGGCGACCTTGCCTTCGAGCGTCATCGGACGGCTCTCAAAGTCGGCGCTCTCGCTGAATGGATCGTCGAGCGTCCAGTAGAGCACCACCTCCGAGAAGCGGGTGGAGCCCCCGGCAATGTCGGCCTCAATCCCATAATCGCCCACGCCTCGCCGCGTGCTCAGGGCGGTGTGCACGATGGGGCCCTCCACCTCGCAGCGATCTTCAGAGGGAGGGGTCGGCGAGGTCCCGGAGCGCTGCACGATGATCGTAACGATGAATTCCACCGGCTCATGCACAAAATCCTCCGCCACGAAGGTCACCGTGTGCGCGCGCTGCTGCAGCTGGGCCGGGGTCGGAAGCCAGGAGAAGACCCCCTCAAAAGCCTCCACCTGCTCAAAACTCGCGCCCTGCGGGGCGCTCGCTGCCGGCATCGAGAGGCTGACCTGGTTGGAGTCGTCATCGCGCACCCGCACCTCCAGACGCAGGGGCTGACCGCCGCGCGGGTCATAAAGTTCGCTCTGCGAGCTCACAAAACGGGGCTGGCCGTTGCCCGAGAGGATGCGCACATGCACCACCCGCTCGGCGACCTTGCCCACGCTGTTCGTCGCCGAAAACACCAGCCGCCGGGTGCCTTCACCAGTCGCGTCACTGGCAATCGGATCCCAGGTGAAGACCGCCGCGTTGCTAAAGGTCTGAAACCTCGCCCGCTCCGGCATATCGGCCACCGCGAAGGTGAGATCCAGCCCCGACGGATCGCTGCCGGTGAGGTTGATCTGAATGACATCTTCGCCAACGGTGTAGGTCTCCTCCGAGCGCACATCGAGGGTGAGCAGCGGCGAGCCGGCCTCCACCAGAGGCTCGGTGCAGCCCCCGAGAAGCAGCGCGGCGGGCAGGGTGGTGGCGAAGATTAAAAAAGAAGCGAATATTTGCCGAAGGTTCATCGTCTACCATCTCGAGAAGCAGGACTTTCTGCGCAGAGGGTTTACGCTAGCAGATGCGCCCCGCGCCCAAAAGAAAAGGGGCTACCGGGGCGCTTGTTCTTCGCCAGAAGACTCTTACACTGGCCAGCCGTTGAACGGGCGCCAGGCGCATCACCGCCCCCTCCGGCTCATGTGTGACTCTGGCGCGAGACGTCGCCCGCGACCGACCCCACGATGATGGTTGCCCCTAAAAGGATGAGACGCCGTGAAGACTTCTACCCTCCGCCTCCTTCGACTGCCGCTCCTCTCGGTGCTCGTAATCGCCACGCTCAGCGCCTGCGGAAGCCCGCAGTATGTGCGCGACACCGAGGAGCCCCGCATCGACGAGTACACGATGAGCCTTCGTTTTGATCGCGAAGACCTCAACCGTCTCTACGATGAGAACATCGACCAGCTGATGCGCAGCTCCATCGTGCGCCAGTGGGACCGCGGGGATTCGCCGGTGGTGGCGATCTTCCCGATGCGCAACGAGACCAGCGAGCATATCGGACCGCAGCTCGACACCCTGCTCTCGAAGTTTGAGACCGACCTGGTCAACCAGACCGCCGCCGCGGTGGTGAGCTGGGAGAGCCAGCCCGATCTTCTCAATGAGGTGCGCCGCCAGCAGTCCGACGCCTACGACCCCACGCGCCTTGCCGCCTACGGTCGTCAGCTCGGTGCGCAGTACTTTGTCACCGGCAAGGTCTACGACGTGGCCGAGCGCATCAACGATGAGCGACGCGTGCAGTACTTTATGTTCGTGCAGGTCATCAATGTGAGCACCGGTCAGATTCATTTTCAAAATGAGTCGGCCATCACCAAGGGCTTGATCCGCTGAGGCGTCGCGCCGACCGCCTCGCCGCCTACCTTGCCTCGCCACCCCGGGCGCACCTTCCGGTGTCCGGGGCGGCGGCGCTTGTCCCTCCTCGTCTTGACCTCGCCAGTACTGGCTTGCGGCCTTCTATGAGCGTCTTCAGCTCCCTGACAGCCCGGATCCACCGCGCGCATCGCGCCAGCTTCCAACGCTGGTGCCGTGTGGCGGCGTGTGTCTGCGTCATCGTCGCAAGCGGATGCGCTTCCTACACCGAGACGCTCCAACCCACCCGCCAGGCCCTCACGATCGGCGACGCCGAGGGGGCGATCGCCGAGCTCAACGCCCGCCTGGACGTCGAAGATGCGAGCGAACTTCCCGAAAACCTCAACGAAAACCGCGCGTTGATGCTTCTTGAGCGCGCCACACTCCTGCAGGCCGCCGGCCACTACGAGCAGGCCGCCCGCGATCTGATGCACGTCGACGATCACCTGGAGTGGGTCGACCTCTCCGGTGAGGGCGCAGCCCGGGTGATGCGTTTTATCTACAGCGATGATGCCGGTCAGTACCGCGCCCCGGCGCATGAGCGCCTGCTGCTCAACACCCAGAACATGATCAACTTTCTGGCCGCCGGCCGCCTGGGCTCGGCCCGGGTGGAGGCCCGGCGTTTTTATGTACTGGCGCGCTTCTTCGTCGACGAGGGCACCCGCGAGCTCGTGCCGGGCATCCTGGGGCTGGGCTACTACTTAAGCGGTGTCACCTACGAGGCCTCTGGCGAATACGAAAGCGCCGCGCGTTTTTATGCACGGGCCTACCTCTCGGGAGTATGGCCGGAGGCCGGGCCGGAGCGCCTCGAAGACCTGATCGCACTGACGGGCTACCGCGGACGCGATCTTCAGGACTTCGGCATCGCAGACGATCACCCCCTCTTTGCCTCGGTGCGCAGTGGCGAGCGCCTGAGCGGAGTGGAGTACCGCGCGCGTCATCAGCAGGGCGATGTGCTGGTGGTGGTGCAGAGCGGGCTGTCGCCCTACCGCCAGGCCGAGCGTGTCGGTATGGACTGGGCGCTTCGCTACTCCCAGTACTCACCCTACTCCGGGGTGTATTTGAGCAGCGATCAGCGCAACAAAGCACTGAGCCTGCACGCCAGCGGAGTCTTCAACACCCTGAACTTCCCGGTGCTCACCACCGCGGGGCTGCCTCCCCGGCGGCAGGTCCGGCTGAGCGTGGACGGTCGCGCAGCGCAGCGATCGGCACGTGTGAACGTGGCCGATCAGGTGCACGCCAGCTGGACGATGGTCGGGGCCACCGCGGCTGCCGCCGCCATCTCGCGCGCGGTGGTGCGGGCGGTGGCCGGCGAGGCCAGCCGCCAGGCCACCGACGCCGCGCTTCGCCAGGGCGGCACCGAGGCGGCCGCCGCCGGCGCCATCGGGTTTCTGGCCGGCCTGGCCGTCAAAGGCACCTTAAGCGCGCTGGATACGCCCGACACCCGAAGCTGGACCACTCTGGCCGCCGACATCGATTTATTTCGCATAAAATTGCCCGCCGGACGTCATACCCTCGCCGCCGACGTAGGATCCCACGCCGACAAGCGCGTGGTCGACGTGCTCAGTGACGACTTTATCCTGCTTAACTTCTCAGCGCTGCGCTGACCCTCTCTCGGGATCACCTGCTGCAACAGCGCCCAACTCCTTTGCGAGGTCTTGTGATGCGACGCACCCTGCCCCTCTTACTGGCCATGGCGATCTTCCTGGTGAGCGCTCCGGCGATGGCCCTCGACGGCTATAAAGATCGACGAGGCTCCTACTTCGGTCTGGGTCTGGGTGGCGGCATCGGCTCGGTCTTTGTCGAAGACGAGACCTTCTCCACCGGCCTCGATGAGGGCGGCGATCTGGGCCTGCACCTGCACGCCGCGTTCGGCGGCGGGGTCACCAACAACCTGCTCTTTGGCGCGGAGCTCAACTCCTGGATTCGCACCACCGACGTCTACGGGCAGGAGCTCAACCACCAGCACTGGTCGCTCAACGCAGCCAGCACCCTCTTTATCGTCAGCGGCCTCTTTGCCGAGGCCGGCGTGGGTCTGGCCTACGGCATCAGTGAGGCCTCCAACCCCGCCGGCGATCATCGGCGCTACCAGGAGATGGGCCTGGCCCTAAAAGGCGGTCTGGGCTTTGAGTACTTCGTCAACGGCACCGTCGCCCCGGGCTTTCGCCTGGGGTATACCCGCCACTTCTACTCCACCAGCGACTTCGAGACCTTCCACGGCGCGATCACCCTGCGTTGGTACTGATCTTTTTAATCAGGGGGCTGGCTGCACATAAAGCTGTTGCACACCCGCTTCCGCTCTCGCTCAGCATCAAAAAAACCTCGCCAGTGGCGAGGTTTTTTTGTGGGCCGCAGGTGTCGAAGAGCGGGCGACGAGTCTCGCTCTCTCGTTGTAGCAAAGCCTGCTGAGCTGACCCACGGTCACCTTCCAGCATGACCCACGGTCACCTTCTTCTGCGACCCACGGTCACCTTCCAGAATGACCCACGGTCGTTGCTCAGCCTGTTTTCATGCGCTCGAGACCTGACCCACGGTCACCTTCCAGCACGACCCACGGTCACCTTCCAGCATGACCCACGGTCACCTCCCAGCATGACCCACGGTCACCTTCCAGCATGACCCACGGTCACCTTCCAGCATGACCCACGGTCGTCGCTCAGCCTGTTTTCATGCGCTCGAGACCTGACCCACGGTCACCTTCCAGAATGACCCACGGTCATCGCTCAGCCTGATGTCATGCGCTCGAGACCTGACCCACGGTCACCTTCTTCTGCGACCCACGGTCACCTCCCAGCATGACCCACGGTCACCTTCCAGCATGACCCACGGTCACCTTCCAGCATGACCCACGGTCACCTTCCAGCACGACCTACGCTTGTCACTCGGCCTCCTGGCACGCCTTCAAAACGCGACCTACGCAAACATGTTCCGCAGTGGAGCAGACGCCATCCAGCCGCCGGCCTCATCAGCCCCCCGTCTCGGCCTGATCGCCCCCGAGATCGCCGGTGCCCATCGTCAAATTCCCCCTCTCTGGTGACCGGACACACGCCCACCGGCTCCGCTGATCGCAAAACATCGCAACATAAAGCGCCGTCGCCCCCTCTCTCCTAACTGCCCGTGAACACTAAAAAATCGGCGTCAATGCAGGCGATCGCCGCCCTCATTCCTCCCGAATCCAATGCAAAGGAAAGTAGACGGCCCCCCGAAATCGACTATATTTAAAGTAGAACCTCGGCAGCGGGTCGGAGCAGCCACACTGTAATTTTCTCCGGCACGTTGAATATGGAACGCTTCCTGCACGTTAAAGACTGTGAAGGGCAGCCCGGCATGTCAGGGCAGTACGCGAGGCCAGTTGTCTGGATAACTCACGCTCTTCGAGCGCAGGTGTCCCCAGCCCAAGGATGAAGACCATGCTGCCGGATTACATCATCTACGATCAGCTCAAAAAAGAACGGGCGCGCCAGCAGGAACAGGCTGACCAGCGCCCCCAGCTGGAGATCCCCCGGCCGCTTCCCTACTGGCCGGAGCAGGAGCGCGAGAGCCCCAAACCCTCTGAAGATCGCGCCGAGCGCGGCGTCGAGATCTTTCAGATGTGAGGAGCGTCCCTGCCGGGACGCCTCCCCCCTCGAAGCTTCTTCGAACACGAGATCTTCAAAGCGCGTCAAAACGCCCGGGAGCCAACGCTCCCGGGCGTTTTTGCTCCAGGTGTACGCGCCACGACACGACGCAAAATCACGTCTTGACGTGACCCTGGGTCACCCCACATACCCCGCGACACCTGACCCTGGGTCACCCCACATACCCCGCGACACCTGACCCTGGGTCACCCCACATACCCCGCGACACCTGACCCTGGGTCACCCCACATACCCCTCAGCATGCGACCCTGGGCCACCCTTCTCCCGCATCGAATCTCATTGTTCCTCAACCCTGGGTCACCTCATATACCCCGTGAAACGCGACCCTGGGTCACCCCACATACCCCGATGGCCACGCCCCACGGTCACCCCATATACCCCTCGGCAACGCGACGCTCGCTTCAGAGCGAGCGCAAAAACGCCAGCAGGTCGTCGCGCTCGGCTTTTGAGAGATGCCGAAACCCCTCGCGTGACGCTTCGGCCTCACCGCCGTGCCACAGGATCGCCTCGGCGATGGTGCGTGCGCGCCCGTCATGCAGGTAGCCCGAGCCGGGCAAAACCGTCTGCGCAAGCCCCAGCCCCCACAGAGGAGCTGTGCGCCACTCCTGCCCCGTGGCCTCAAAGTCCGGGCGGCCATCAGCCAGCTCCTCGCCCATATCGTGCAAAAGCAGGTCGGTGTAGGGCGCAAAACGCTGGTAGGCCAGCGAAGGATGATCGGCAGGGCCGCTCTCAAGCTCCGAGACATGGCAACCCGTGCAGTTCAACTCCTCAAAGAGCACCTCGCCACGGGCAATCGCCTCCCGCCGCTCGGGCTCAGCCGGCACAAAACGCTCCGGGATCGCCAGCGACTGCGTATAAAAGACCGTCGCCTCAAAAAACGCCGCGTCGATCTCAGCGTGCACACCATCACCGTAGGGCGTGAGCACGCCCATATCGTTCACAAAGGCATCGGCCGTCTGCTGGGTGAGGTTGGGTTCATTGGCCTTAAGACCAAAGCGCCCCAGCACAGCCCGCTGCGCGCGCACATCCCAGACGCGGTTGGGCCGCCCGCTGATGCCATCGCCGTCGGCATCGTCCGGGTCAGCCAGAGCCAGCAGGGTTGCCTCGGGCACCGCCTCCAGCAGTCCCAACCCCACGATCGGCGGCGACTGACGAAGCGATCGTTGCACCTCATCGGGAAGCTCCGTGCCATCGGCCAGAGTGATCGTCATCGTCGGGCGGCGCAGCTCATACGCAGTGCCATCGGCATAGCTCCCCGGCACACTCTCCCACTGAAGATCGATCGAAGCCTCCGGCTCCGCGCCACCGATGGCGTGATCCTGAAGCTGCACACCGAGCTCCCCCACCGGCACCGCCCCGCCGGGCACCAGGGGCTCCCCCTCGGCAAGACTCACCCGCACCAGCATCGAGGAGCGAAGCGAGGGGTGACCCACCACCGGCATCCCTCGCCCGTTTCGGATATGGCAGGCCGCGCAGGCATTGTTATTAAACCCCGGCCCCAGCCCGGCGTTCTTCGGTGATCCCGGGCTGACAAACTGCGACTCAAAGGCCAGATCGCCCTCCAGATGCAGCTCCAACTCTTCGGTGTTGAGGTTGGGGGCCGGCTTGGTGAACGCATGCGAGGTGCGATCGATGATCGTCAACTCACCGCCTGAAGCCAACCTCGACGCCGGCCCCTCATCCTGACCACAACCTGCGCCCAGCGCGAGTGAGGCCGCCGCATACACAACTGCCCGGAGATCCGTTCTCGAAGGTGTTGGAATCATCTCTTCCTCAACGCCACAGACATCGTGTTAATCTCAGACCCGCAAAGCTCGGCCCCCGCACCACCCTCCCCGTTGAGGGCGGTGCGGAGCCCGAAAGCAAACATCCTTACTGGCCGAGGACCAGCGGCTTAACTTCGCCATCCAGGGTGTTCATCAGCTGCAAGATCGCCGCCTGAGCCGCCTCAATGTGGGTGGCCTGCGCCTCATCGGTGATGGAGTCACGGAAGGGCTCGGCGATCTGATCCAGCGCGTCGATCGTGGCCTGAATCTCGACCTTGACCTTGTCGTCAAGCTCAGAGTCTTTGGCCGACACGAACACCGTCAGGCCGCTGCCGCTGGTGCTGGCCGCTTCGACTCGCCCCAGGTAGGCGTTCTGCACGCTGCGCATGTTGTCTTTGAAGTCCGACAGTGAGTTGAAGGCAAACTGGCTCTCCACCAGCAGGGTGTCCTGCTCGGTGTAGGGATCGCCGATCTTGCCGTTGGCAACTTCATCGAGGATGCCCACAAGCCCTTCGACGATCTCCTGAGCGGCCGCGGCGCGCGAGGGGTAGACGGCGTTATCGGCGTCACCCGCGCTCACGAAGATATCGCGGTAGGCCGGCTGCCCGTCGACGCCTTCGGTCCAGGCGTCGGCCAGGTATTCGGTGTTGGCCTGCAGCTCGTTGGCGCTGGCGACCAGGTAGTCAAACTCGCGCTCGGTGAAGTCGGCTGCGCTCTTGGTGCTACTCTGCCCGAAGAGCAGGTACTCCACCGCGTGAAAACCCTTCTTATTCACATCAAGCGAAGCCACGTAGGTCTCGGTGAGCTCATCGTCGCTCGCGAGCACGCCGTCGAGCTCGGCTTTCTCCACCGGCCAGCTGTCGAGCGCCGGATCGATACCGGCAGCATCCACCGGACCGAACAAAAAGCCTTCGCTCTGCTCCCAGGGCTCGCGGGTGGCCTTCCAGGCATCCTGCGCCGCTTCCAGGGTGATGTCGGTCGGGGCGAGCACAAAGGCATCGACGGCGACGACGAGCGCGGAGGCGCGGGTGTTGAGAAGTTCGTAGGTGGGAACGATCACCTGGTCGGCGGTGTCGATGAGGATCTGCTCGTTGTCGAAGGCTTCGCCCTCCACAACCGTATCGCCACCATCGTCGCCGCAGCCCATCATCAGGCCGGCACCCAGGGTCATCATCGCGATGGAAGACTTCTTGAATAACATCATGGTCGTACTCCTGTTCGTTTTCTCGGGCTGATCCGGGCCCCTTCGCACATCGAAGGGAGGTCAGAAGACAAATCCCGCCATCAGCTCCAGCGTGTTCTCCTTATGGAGATCCGTGTTTCCAAAGGTGCGATGGCTCAGGTCGAGCTTGAGCACCATCGCGTTGAGCAGGGTGTAGGACACCCCACCGGTCCACAGCGTGCGCTCAAATCGCGGGTTAGCCGCAATCTCGGGCGCGGTGCGAAACATCGTGTTGTAATGATCAAGGCGTACAAAGGGCTCCAGGCGATGCGCGCTGGAGAGCCCCAGCCAGGGCGCCACGTTGAGGCCCACCTCTCCCCAGGTCGCGAGCGCCTGATCGGCGACCTCGCTGCGCAGGGTGCCCAGGTTGTTGGAGAGGCGCTTATTCAAGCGCGAGATCTCGGTGGCGTTCTCCAGCTGCCCCCACATCACCATCCCCTGCGCGCGCACCGGCCCCAGGTGGAGGTTGAGGTGGGCGTCGACGATCAGAAGCGGCGCTTTGACGTAGCCACAGGGCGCAACCTGACGCTCGCGCCCCTCGCTGCCATCGGCGCAGGCCGCCGCAAAGTCGGGCTTGGGGCGGTTGCGGGTGGTGTTGCCGTAGTAGACCGAGCCGCCCAGCTCCACCCCTTCGATGATCGTCCAGTCGGCCCGAAAGACGCCGGCAAGATCACTGGCGCGAATCAACTCAAAGCGCCCCTGATGCCCCGAGGCCACCCAGCGTTGGGAGCTAAAGCCTGTGGAATCGAGCCCGTTGACCGCCTGGGCGGTCAGCGCCACCGGCCCCATATCAAGCTCAGCCGAGAGCCCCATCTCATCCCAGACCGCCGGCAACACCGTGGTCTCGGCCTCCGAGCGCCGCCCGGCCAGATAGTCTGTGGGGCGGTAGTTGCTGGAGAGCTGCCCCACAGCCACATAGAAGCGCCCCAGCTTCAGCTTGAGCCGCTCCTTGAAGAAGGTCTTGCTCACGTAGAGCTCTTCAACGAGCACCTCCCCGCCCTTCTCCACCTCGTGCTCGTACTCGCCGAACTCCTCCCACTCCAGCTCCAGCGCGCTGCCGGTGCCCCCGTGCTCAAACTCGATCTCCGCCTCCAGCCCAAAGCCGTAGGGCATCTCGCCATCGATCTTGGTCACAAAACGCGACTGCTCGAAGACCGCGCGCAGATCCTCGCGCGAGCCCCCCGGGCGAGTGGGATCGGGCCCAAAATCATGGCCGGCGAAACGCAGCTCGCCATAGCCTGAGAGCTCAAAACGAAAGGGTGAGCCTTCGCTCAGGCGAAAGACCGGCTCCACGCTCTCCAGGGAGTCGGCCGACGCCTCAAGGGCCGGCTCCTCGTCTGGCGAGGCCTCCTGCGCCTGTGCGCTCGCTGCGCTCATCACGAGCGCGGCGAAGGCTCCCATCACCACGATTTTACCCTGCGGGCCCACCTGTCTCGGCGTCATTTGAATTGGCATCGCGTGTCCTGCACCTGAGCGTGTTCACCAAAAGAAATTGAAAAGCGTTTTCAATTTCAACGCCGAAGTAAGGCAGATCACGAGCGCCGTCAACCCCCCGTTTTGTTCAACCCCGCTGCAACCCTCCAAAAAAACACCATAAAACCATTAAAAATCGCCAACTTACGGATCCAGGAATTCCCAAAACCTCGCTCTCGTGCAGCGAAAACATTGAAATTGAAACTGATTTTCATTTACAAAACAAAGAGCAGCACGTTAGGAGGCCCCTCGATCTTCCGGGGTGTGCCACCACAGCGCCCCCTTGTCTGCTCGCCACCGGCGTCGCCAACGACGCCGCATATCGATGGAGTTTTTGATGTCGACGTATCTCTCAAAATCCCTGCCCCTCTGCGGCGCGCTCATCATACTACTGGGCGCCTGCACCTCCGATGAGACCCCCGATCCGGTTGATGCCCCCCTGCCCACGCAGGCACCGGGCGTGGCCATCGCGTCACCCGACAACGGTGCGGAGCTCAACGACGCGACCGTCGACGTGACGCTCGCGTTGAGCGGAGACGTGGCCGCGCTGCGCTACGCGCTCAATGACACCACGCCGGCGGAGATCCTCCTCGACAGGGTCGTCGCCGACTACACCTTCGAGCTCAACGCGAAGCCCGGAAGCAACGTGCTCTGGGCCGAGGCGATCGCCTCCGACGGTCGCACCGCTCGCGATGAGATCGCCTTCTGGCTGAGCGAAGACCTCGCCCCGGAGATCGTCTTTGAGACCTCCGCCACCGCCCCGATCCTGGAAGACGAGGTTTTGCTGATCGCCACGATCACAAGCCCCGGCGGCGAGCTCGACGCGGTGGAGCTTCGCGTCAACGAAAACGACGTTGCCTTCAGCGAAGACGCCCTCACCCTGCTCGACGAAAACGCCTACACCTACAGCTTCGAGACGACGCTGACCCTGGGTGATGGCGAAAACCTCATTGAACTCAGCGCGCACCATGGCGAGGCCAGCGTCACCGAGACGCTCCTTCTGACGCGTGGTCAGGACACCGAGGCTCCGACCCTGGCCGGGATCAATCTGCCGGACGGTGCCAGCGTGGAGAGCCGCCAGCCCTGGTTGAGCGGACGCGTCACCGACAACGTTGAGGTGGCCGAGCTTCGCCTGCTCAAAGAGGGCGCCGATGCGGCGATCCTCACGGTGAACGAGGACGGCACCTTCGGCGCTCCGATCGATCTTCTCCCCGGCTCCAACGCCTTCACCCTGGAGGCCGAAGACGTTTTTGGTAACACCACCTCGCTTGAGCGTTCGCTCTACTTCGGGGCGCGCACCTCCGCCGGCGGCTCGCACACCGGGGTGATCCTCAACGGGCAGATCTTTGCCTGGGGCCGCAACAACAAGGGCCAGGCAGGTGTGGGCTACACCTCCCGCCTCGGCGACAGCGACCCGGCCCACCCCGATGCCCCGATGCCCGTGAGCCTGGGTGAAGGCGAAGAGGCCGTCGCGCTGGCCTTCGGCCAGAACAGCTCCCTTGCGCTCAGCGCCTCGGGCCAGGTCTACGCCTGGGGCGACAACGGAGACGGCCAGCTCTGCGTGGGCACCCCCGGCAGCGCCGAGCTCGACGAAGAGGACCGCCTTGAACCCACGCTCGTCACTCTTAATGAGCCAGCCATCGCCATCTTCCGTGGCAACAGCCACTCGCTGATCCTGGGCGCCTCGGGCCAGGTCTACGCCTGCGGTGATAACGGAAGCGGCCAGCTTGGCGACGGCACCACCGAGAGCCGCGACCTCCCCACTCCGGTTGAAGGTCTGGAGGATGTCATCGCCATCCGCGCCGGATCGGCCTCCTCCTACGCCCTGACCGCCTCAGGCCAGGTCTACGCCTGGGGTCGCAACAGCTACGGCAACCTCGCCAGCGGCACCGACGACAGCGATGCCCACCCCACCCCCGCGCTCATCGAAGGGCTCGAAGAGGTTGTGGATCTTGCCAACGGCCGCGATCACGTCGTCGCGCTGACGCGCACCGGCGAGCTCTTTGGCTGGGGCCTCAACGCCTCGAATCAGCTCGGCGAACACCCCGACTGGGACGATGGCGAAGTTCATCAGGTTGAACCGCTCACCACCATCAACGCCTCGCTCAACCTTGCGCGCGTGGGCGCCGGCGGAAACCAGAGCTTTGTCATCACCGCCGAGGGCCTGGCCTACGGCTGGGGTCAGAACGGCTTTGGCAACCTGGGCACCCCCACCGAAGACGATCTTAACCATGCTCAAGACCCTGTCTTCGGCCTTGTGGGGCTCGACGATCTGGGCGTGGGCGCGCTGCACTCGGTGGCGCTTCGCAACGACGGCCGCATCTTCACCTGGGGCTGGAGCTTCCAGGGATCGCTGGGTGCTGGCGAGAGCGCGATCAACGCCTGGAGCTACCGGGTGCCGGTGCTTGTGGACGTGGAGGCACCCTGATGCGTGTTTCGTTTTTTGTTTCCGCGCTGCTGCTGGCCGGGGGGGCCAGCGCGGCGTGTTCTTCGCCCGAGGTTGATCACCTTCCCCATGATGTAGATGTGGATGCGGAAGACTCCGGCGACGATGTTGATGCCGCCGCGGACCCGGGGTGGGGCGATGCCAGCGATGCCGACGTGAACACGACCGATGCCGATCGCCCCCTGGAGGAGGCAGACTGGATCGTCGCGCTTTTTGACGAGGGCGCCCCCCTCGGCGGGCCCCTCACCAGCGCTCCGGGTGAGAACTTCGCCTTTCTGGAGATCGCCGACGCCATCCCCGTCGAGTTGACTCAAAACTTCTCGGTGGGGCGAGAGTTGTTTATGGCGGATTGGGACCCGGCACCGGGGCCGAGGGCGGTGCTCGACGGGCTGGGTCCGCATTTTCATGAGACCGCGTGTGTCGGCTGCCACCCCACCTCGGCCGGCCGCCCGCCCACCCTGCTCGATGACGGCGACGTCGCGCCGGGGCTTTTGATCCGACTGCGCCGCCCCGACGATGGCCACTGGGTCGGCGATCCGCATTATGGCGAGCAGTTTCAGCCCCGCGCCCTCGCCGGCGTCGCCCCGGAAGGAGCTGTTCACTGGCAGCCTCATCCCGACGATCGGGGACTCATCTCGCCAGAAATCGTGCTCACGACCTCCGAGGATGCCCCCACGCTGCACTCCGAGACCCGCGCCTCCGCGCGAAACTCCCCGCAGATTGTGGGCATGGGGCTTCTGGAGGCCATCGCCGACGACGATCTTCGCGCGCTGGCCAACGCGCAGTCCGAAGGCGGTCGGGTGAGCGGTCGCGTGCACGTTCGCCCCGATGGTCGGGTGGGCCGCTTTGGCTGGAAATCCCTGCACACCACCGTGCTCGCCCAGAGCGCCGCAGCGTTTGCCGAAGACATCGGCATCACCTCAGCGCTGCACCCCGATCAGAGCTGCACCCCCACCCAGCTCGATTGCCTTGATGCCCCCTCCGGCGGCTCGCCCGAGCTCGCCGACTCCGGCCTGGAAGCCGTCGCCGAATTTCAGCGCTACATAGGCGTGCCCGCCTTTCGCGCCACCACCGACGACGCGCAGGCCCGAGAAGGTGCCCGCCACTTTGACGCCATCGGCTGCGCCGACTGCCACACCCCGCGCCAGCACACCTCCCCGGACGCCGCCGAGCTTCTGGCCAATCAGACCTTCTTCCCCTTCACCGATCTTCTCCTCCACGACATGGGGCCGGAGCTCGCCGATGCGGTAGGCGAAGGCGATGCAACGCCCTCGGAGTGGCGCACCCCACCTCTGTGGGGGCTGGGCCTTGTCCTGCAACGCTCCGACGACGCGCGCCTTCTGCACGATGGTCGCGCCTCCACCTTTCATGAGGCCATCCTCTGGCACGGCGGCGAAGCCCTCGACGCTCGCCGGAGCTACGAGGCGCTCTCACCAGCCGAGCAAGAAGCGTTGGTTCACTTTCTGGGGCGGCTTTAAATGGTGACCCACGGTCACCCTTCTGCCTGGCGGCAGGTGACCGTGGGTCACAGATCCCACCGACCGAAAACGGAACCTTCCGCCCTTGGAGCCAAAAATTTACCCCGTGGGGCGGAACCTTCCGCCCTTTGAGCCAAAAATTTCACCCGTAGGGCGGAACCTTCCGCCCTTTGAGCCAAAAATTTTCACCGATGGGGCGGAACCTTCCGGCATGTGCCGCAAAATTTTCACCGATGGGGCGGAACCTTCCGGCATGTGCCGCAAAATTTTCACCGATGGGGCGGAACCTTCCGGCATGTGCCGCAAAATTTTCACCGATGGGGCGGAACTTTCCGGCCATAGCGCCAAAAATTTACCCCGTGGGGCGGAACCTTCCGCCCTTGGAGCCAAAAATTTCACCCCTGAGGCGGAACCTTCCGCCCGGCCAGACAAACGTTTGTGGCGACCGAGGATTGAACCCGGGCCATTTTTCTTTCAGCGATGTGAACCCCAATCAGCCCCTGCGGCATCCTGACGCAGCGCATCATTTAAATGTGACCCGCGCGAAAATTTCCTCGTATCTTTCCGTTGACACAAGAATGTGCGCTTTTATCATCCCGTGCCTAACGCTCGTTAAGCTAACGGACGTTAAACAAGGCCCGCCCCATCCCTCTCTGTCGTACCGGCTTTGCTTCATGAGTGCCCCCTCCCCTCCCGAACCGCCCTCCGCATTGATGGAGACCCTTGTTGAGAGCGGTCTCAACGAGAACGCCGCGCGCATCCTCATCGCCGCCGCACGTCTCTTCAGTCAGAAGGGCTACGCCGCCACCAGCGTGCGCGAGATCGTGCAGGAGGCCGAGGTCACAAACCCCATGCTCTACTACTACTTTGAGAGCAAAGAAGGGGTCTTTCAGCGCCTGCTCACCTTTGTCGTCGACGCACTTCATCAAGCGATTGAAGACGCCATCGCCAACCACACCACGACCTATGCGCGCCTCGACGCCATCGCCCACACCTTCTTCGACGGGGTGGAGATCGCCCCGGAGCTTGTGCGCTTTGTCTACGCGGTGCTTTTTGGGCCGGTGCAGAGCCGGCCGGTGGCCGACATCGTCTGTGTGCAGCAGAAGACCCACGGTCTTCTGCGCCAGGTCTTCGACGATGGAATTGCCCATGGCGAGTTGGTACTGCACCCGGGTCGAAACACCCACTTCTTGAGCGATCAATTTATCGGGATGGTCAACAACCAGATGATGATCGCTTTTGGCATCCTCGAATTTATCGACGACGCCACCGAGTGTCGCCGGTCGCTCGACACCTATATCGGAGCAGGTGCCCGCGCGCGCCTGTTGGATTTCTTTTTTCACGGCGCGGGAACACTCGCCGCTCAGGAGACACCATGACCCCGATTGCCTCGACTTCCCCTCTTCGACGCGCGCTGATGGCGCTGGCGCTCGCCATGCTGGTGGGCGCGTGCAACTCCGAGGCCGCCGACACGCCGGAGCAGGCCCGTGTGGAGCTTCCGCCCACCCCGGTCAACGCGCTCACGCTTGAGGCGACTGAGTTTACCGACACCTTCGATGTGCTGGGTACGGCCGAGCCGGTCGACGCGGTGCGCCTGATGGCGGAGGTTCCCGGCCGCATCCTTAACGCCTATGCGGAGGAGGGCGAGGAGGTGAAGCGCGGTCAAAACATCTTCCGCATTGATGTGGAGCTGGATGCCGCACGCATCGACCTTATGAACACCCAGGTCGACGCAGCCGATCGTGAACTACGCCGCCTCCAGCGCCTGCGCTCCGAGGGTCTGGCCACCCCGCAGCAGATCGACCAGGCGACCACAAGTCTGGAGAGCGCCCGCCAAAACCTGCGTCAGACGCGCATCGGTGTATCCAAAAACCGTGTGAAGAGCCCCCTGGACGGCTACCTGGTCAACCGCACCGCCGAGCCCGGCGAATTTGCCAACCCCGGGGTGGCCCTGGCCGAAGTCATTGTCTACGACACCATCGTGGTGCACGCCCAGGTGCCCGAGTCGGAGCTTCGCCACTTAAGCGACAGCGAGACCATCGAGGTGCACTTCCCCGCCCTGCAGAAGTCCTTTGAAGGCACCATCCACCGCGTGGGCCTGCGCCCCCTGGGCGCTACCAGCACCTACCCGGTGGAAATCCGCATCGCCAACGAAGAGCTCGAGATTCGCCCCGGGATGCGCGCCAGCCTGCGCTTTGAGCGCGAGCATTATGAGCAGGTCATCATGGTCCCGCGCGAGGCCGTGCTCGAAGGCTACAACGCCCGCGAGACGATGGTCGTTGCCGAAGACGGCACCGCCGAGCTTCGCCGCGTGGAGATCGGCCCGGGTAACGCCACCAACATCATGATCACCGAGGGCCTCAACCCCGGCGACCGCCTCATTGTGCGCGGCCACCGCGCGCTGGTTGCCGGCACCCGCGTCGATATCGTCGATGATCCCCACGCATCGGCTTCGCAGGCCAAGGAGACGCTGTGAGACTGACTCGTTTTGCCATCGATCACGCCGTCGCAGTCTATGTGTTGATCGTCTGCATCATCCTCGGCGGCCTGCTCAGCTACCGCAGCCTCCCCAGGGAGGCTGCCCCCGACATCGCCATCCCTATCGTCATGGTTTCCACCCCCTACTTCGGGGTCTCGCCGGCC
This sequence comes from Lujinxingia sediminis, assembly GCF_004005565.1. NCBI lineage: Bacteria > Deltaproteobacteria > Bradymonadales > Lujinxingiaceae > Lujinxingia > Lujinxingia sediminis. Next base: position 321,308 of record NZ_SADD01000002.1, read on the forward strand.
GATATTGAGACGCTGGTCACCCAGCCGATGGAGCGCCAGTTTAAAAACCTGCGCGATCTCAAAGAGATGACCTCCACCAGCGCGGAGAGCGCCTCGCTCATCGTGCTGGAGTTCGATCCGGAGGTCGATATCGACGAGGTCCTCCAGCGCATTCGCGTGGAGGTCGACAAAGCCAAACCCGATCTTCCCCCGGACGCCGAAGATACCGAGGTCATGGAGATCAACTCCAGCGACTGGCCGATCCTTGTGGCCAACGTCGCCGGCGATCTCGACCCGGTGCGCCTCAAGGCGCTGGCTGAAGACATGCAGGAAGATCTCGAAGCGCTCCCCGGCGTGCTGCGCGTCAGCCTGGCCGGCGGAGTCGAGCGCGAGATCCACGTGCTCCTCAACCCCGAGCGCATGCGCCAGCTTGGCGTCTCGGCCAACGACGTCAGTCAGGCGCTGCAGAGTGAGAACATCAACCTGCCCGGCGGCTCCATCGACATCGGCTCGATGAAGTACACCGTGCGCGTCGCCGGCGAGTTTGAAGAGCTCGAGTCGATGCGCCACATCGTGGTCAAATCGCCCGACGGAAACCCGATTTACCTGCGGGATGTCGCCGAGATCGAAGATGGCTTTGAAGATCCCACCACGTTTAGCCGGCTGACCGTCTGGAAAGAAAACGCCGCTGGCGAGCGCGTGCCGGTGACCAAGACCAACGTCAGCCTGGCCATCGTCAAGCGCAGCGGTGAGAACATCGTGGCGATCGCCGAGGCCGCCAAAGAGGTCATCGACCGCTACGATCAGCAGGCCGGCGAGAGCGTGCAGATCACGATCGTCAACGACATGTCCAAAAATATCGCGGCGACGGTGCGCGAGCTTGAGAACAACATCATCAGCGGCATGATCCTGGTGCTGCTGGTGCTCTTCTTCTTTATGGGCGGCGCGCGCAACGCGCTCTTCGTGGCGGTGAGTGTGCCGATGAGCATGCTCATCACCTTCCTGGTGCTCTCGATGCTGGGCATCACGCTGAACATGGTCGTGCTCTTCAGCCTGCTGCTCGCGCTGGGGATGCTCGTCGATAACGCCATCGTCATCGTCGAGAACATCTACCGCCACGCCTCCAGCGGCAAAGATCGGGTCACGGCAGCCTACGAAGGCACCAAAGAGGTGGGCTGGGCGGTCATCGCTTCGACCGCCACCACGGTCGCCGCCTTCTTCCCGATGCTCTTCTGGCCGGGGGTAATGGGCGAGTTCATGGGCTTTTTGCCCCTGACGGTCATCATCACGCTTCTGAGCTCGCTCTTTGTGGCGCTGGTCATCAACCCCACCCTCTGCGCCACCCTGCTCAAGGTTCAGGACGGCGTCTCTTTCGATGAAGACTCAGTGCCCGATCTGTGGCTCTACCGCGCCTACCGCAGCACTCTGGAGTTCGCGCTCAACCACCGCATCATTGTGGCGTTGATCGCGGTGGGGGTCTTTGTGGGCACGTTTATGATCTTTGGCGCGACCTCGCGCGGGGTGGAGTTCTTCCCGAAGACCACCCCGGAGCAGTTCAGCGTGCAGGTTACGCTTCCCGACGGCACCAACATCGAGGAGACCCGCAACACGCTTGAAAGCCTGCAGGGTCCGCTGGCCACCGCCCCCGATCTGGTGACGGCCTGGATCACCGATACCGGCACCCAGGGTGGCGGTCAGGCTGGAGGCGGCGGTGAAGCGCCGCATTACGGCCAGATCACCGTCGAGCTCAAGTCGATCGAAGAGCAGCCCGGCGATCCCAACGTCTTTATTGAGAAGCTGCGCCAGCTCTTCTCAAAAGTCCCCGGTGCCGAGATCATCATGGCGACCCAGAACATGGGTCCGCCCACCGGCGCTCCGGTCTCCATTGAGATCGCCGGCGAAGATCTTTCCACCCTGGCCAGCATCTCTCAGCAGGTCTTGCAGGAAGTTCGCACCATCGAAGGCGTCATCGACCTGACCGACAACCTGGAGCTGACTCGCCCCGAGATCCATGTCGAGATCAACCGGGCGCGCGCCGCCGTCCTCGGTCTGAGCACGCATTCGGTGGCGCAGACCGTGCGTACGGCCATCAACGGCAGCGAGGCTGGCGTCTTCCGCGAGGCCGATGAGGAGTACGATATCCTGGTGCGTCTTCCCGAAGATCGTCGCCGGGCCATCGCTGACATCAGCCAGCTGACCGTCGTCAACAAAGACGGCGTGCACATCCCGCTTGTGGAAGTTGCCGAGGTCGTGGTGCGCGGTGGCAGCGGATCGATTCGACGTAAAGATCAGGAGCGCGTGGTCACCGTCAGCGGCAACGTCGCCGACGGCTACCTGCCGGCGGTGGCGCTGGCCGAGGCTCAAGAGCGTCTGGCCGACCTCAAACTCCCGGCTGGCTACGAGATCCGCTACACCGGCGAGAGCCAGGATCAGGAAGAAGCTGCGGCCTTTTTGGGGAACGCCCTGCTGGCCGCCGTCTTCTTGATCCTGTTGATCCTGGTGACGCAGTTCAACTCCATCGCCCAGCCTTTCATCATCATGTTCACCGTCTTCTTGAGCCTCATCGGCGTGCTCTGGAGCCTGATCGTCACCCAGGCCCCCTTCGGCATCATTATGACCGGCATCGGCATCATCAGCCTGGCCGGGGTCGTGGTGAACAACGCCATCGTGCTCATTGACTACATCAACCAGCTGCGCGCCCGCGGCTGGGACCGCCGCGATGCGCTGATCCAGGCCGGTCTGGTGCGCTTCCGCCCGGTCATGCTCACCGCCATCACCACGATTCTGGGACTTCTGCCCATTGTCCTCGGTGTGAGCATCGACTTTATCGACCAGTCGGTGACCTTCGGCGGGGCATCGGTGGAGATGTGGGGCCCGATGGGCGTGGCGGTCACCGGCGGCCTGCTGGTGGCCACACTGCTGACCCTTGTGGTGGTGCCGGTGCTCTACTCCATGTTCGATAGCCTCTCCGACCTCTCGCGACGCCTCTTTACGCGGGTGGCGGCGGCCGGGCTTGTGCTCTCACTGGTGATGCTGGTGCTGCCGGCCCTCGCCACCGCCCAGGATGCCCCGGCCGGAGACGATGCGTCCGCGCAGACGCAGTCCGACGATGAGGCAGAGCTCTTCCCCGAAGTCGACGATCCCGGTCAGATCGAGCGTCGCTCCCTGGACGACGCCGAGATCGAGAGCGCGGTCAGCATTGAGGTTGCCCGCACGCTGACACTCGATGAAGCCCGCCAACGTGTGCGCGAGCAGTCCTTCGATGTGCGCCTGGCGCAGAACCAGGTCGACTCGGCCAACACGGTGATTCGCCAGGCGTACAGCGCGCTCTTTCCCCGCTTTACGGCCAGTGGCGAGTACACCGTCAACCAGGAAGAGGTGGTGCTGGACTTCGGTGAGGGCCTTCCCCCGGGCATTGAGGTGCCCCCCTCGGTGATTCGGCCCAAGACCGACTACCGCTGGAACGTGGCGGCGTCGATGCGGGTGAACTTCCGCTCCTGGCCCCTGATTCGCCAGGCTTACGCCCAGCGTGATCTGGCTCAGGCCCAGGTCGAGATGACCCGCGAAGCGCTGGATCAGGCCGCCGTCTCGACCTACTTCAACCTGGTGATGGTGCGGCGCATGATCGACATCAGCGTGCAGCAGGCGCGCTCCGCCCAGACCGTACTCGGCTTTACCGAGGCGCAGGTTGCCGCGGGCACCGCCACCGAGTTTGAGCTCACCCGCGCGCAACTTCGCGCGGTGCAAACCCAGAAAGAAGTCGACCGCGCCCGCCAGCAGTACATCCAGGTGCGCAAAGCCTTTGCCGAACTTCTTCAGACCGGGGACGACTTCGACGTCGAGGTGCCCGAGCGCCCCGAGGAGGTGCAGGGCGACGATCTTGTGGAGCGCGCCGAGGAAAACCGCGCCGCCTTTGAGGTCAACCGCCTGGCCATGGAAGTCGCCGACCTGGGCATCGAAGATATCTACTACCAGTACCTGCCCTCGCTCTCGGCGACCTTTAGCTACGGCGGCGGAAAATCGACGGCGCTGGCGCCCGGCGACCCGCGCTGGGTGCTGATCCTGGGCGCCGAGTGGACGCTGTGGGACGGGGGGCTGCGCGAAGCGCAGCTCAAGCAGGCCCGCGCCCAGCGCGTCGCCGCCGAGCTGCGCCAGGAGCAGACGCGCCACCAGATCGCCTCGGAGATCGACCAGGCCCGCGCCGACGTCGAAGCCGCGCGCATTCAGCTCGACAGCGGCGTCACCGAGCTGGAGCTCGCCCAACGCGGCGTGGAGCAGGCCGAGACGGCCTTTCGCTACGGCGTCGCCACCCAGCTCGACGTCATCAACGCGCAAGATCAGCTCCGCCTGGCCCAGCTCGCCCGAGTTCAAGATGAGCTGCAGCTGGAGATGGCTGTCTACAACCTTCAGACCCTGGTCGAGGGGCTTGACCCCTGATCGTTGCCCCCGCACGACGCAGGTCGTGCGGGCAGAAATTCCCCCGAAAGGGGGAGCAATCTTTGACCTCTATCCCACATGTAATTACAGTGTGGGAGAGCAACCGCCTCTCTCAACATCAAACCCCTTAGAGATGGAATGCCTCCGGACGGCCATGACGTTTACCCGGCGTGTCTCGTTGGCGGATCCGAACCAATCTTAGCAAGGCGTTACTTGAACCTGAGAGCAGGTGATCAGACAAACGGAAGCTGATGAAGCCGGGGTTGGGGAAGATTCGTTATCAGCTCACCCCAAGAACTTCTCGCCACGAAGCGACAGCCTGTCGCACCGGCGAGGCCCGTCCCCCTATCAAGCCTGCTAACTTCGCGTTGTGGGCCTTCTCGCCATAGATTGTAGATGTACGATTCCTTCCACCTTCGCCAGACTTTGTGCGATCTGGGGTCTTACCACTACTTATCCGCTCCAAGGCGATATCTTCTCCAACCCCGGCTTCATCAGCAGGTTCGCTAACCCGGCCCCTCGTAGGTACCTCGTTTCATGTATGGAGGATGACATGCGCATCACTGCAGTGCTGAAATCGTCTCTTATGTTCGCCCTGGCCCTTCCCCTCTTCAGCTGCGGAGAGCCCTCGCGCGAGGACTACCGCGATGAGGCGGCCGATACCTTCTGCGATCGCAGCGACGAGTGCGGCGACATTGGAGAAGGGCGTGACTATGCGACCTACTCCGATTGCGTCATCGATCAAAAAGACCGCTTCAACGACATCTGGCCGGCCGATGATTGCGGCAATGGTCGCATCAACGAATCGCAATTTGACCGCTGCCTCAGTCGCCTTGAGATCGCCGCCTGTGACGGCAACTGGCTCGACCAGCTCTCGGCGCTGGATGAGTGCCGCAAAGGCAACGTCTGCACCAACTAAGCGCATGCTCAACGCGGGGCCGTAGGTCTTCACATATGAGTCCGTGCGTGACGAGAAAAGCCCGCGCCACCTGATGAGGTGGCGCGGGCTTTTCTGATCTGTACCGCCCTGCCCCGATACCTGCACACTCCCGGGCCGAACGATGAAGGCTTTGAGGCCTCGCGATCCACTGCTTAGAGCGCAGCCTGGCGTGTGGAACGCTGCCGAAGGTCTCTTCTTTGCCGCCCCATACACGAGGAGGCTCCCGAGAGGAATCTGTGCCCTGCGGCGGTCAACCGACGGCTCCGGAGGCTGTGCGCGGAGTGCGAAACGCCATCGGAAGTCTCCAGATGCCTGCGCACACATGAAGCGGGGCTCGGGAGACTCCTGATGCCGACACGCGGTACCCGGGAGCGTTCAGGACACTTCCGCTCGCAGCTCCGGTGCCTTGAGCTCTTATCGGGAGGCTTCCGAACGCATTTTTCAAAACGTACGACCCGATCGGAAGCGCATAAACACAGGCGGATCGCCTTGCAGAGACGATTTTGGTCCGCCGAGCGCTGACACGCGTCAACGGCCCACCAGAGCTCTCGCGCGGAGGGCAAGCGCCACGGGCCCATTACCGAGCGGCCCGTGGACCACTCAGCCCTCTACCACCCCCGGGCTGTCGTAGAGCGCGCGGCAGAGCGCCAGCGCGCGCGGGGAGCGAATACGCCAGTCCATGAAGTTCATTGCATAGCCGATGGCGATCTCTTCAACCGGGTCGGCCCAGCCCAGCGCGCCGCCCATCCCCGGGTGGCCAAAGGATTCGGGGTTTGGCGAGAAGAGGTGGCGCTCCTCTTTGCAGAACCCGTGCGACCAGCCGATGGGTTTTTGCAGCACGAGATCGTTAGGCGACCAGCCCTGGCGAGCATACACCGGCTTGAGCGAGGTGGCCTTGAGGAAGCGCCGCCCCTCGAACTTACCCTTCGACGCGAAAGGCAGGTACGCGCGGGCCACACCGTGGGCGCTGCCGGTGGCCGAGGCCCAGCCCAGGACAGCGCGGCGCGCCGGCGGCTGATTGTAAACGGTCACGTCATCGCCGGGGACCTGCGGGTTCAAGAAGGCGCGGCGCATCGGCGAGCCCCGACGCACGAACTGGCCGAGCACGCGGGCTTCGGTCGATTGAGGCTGGGTGAGCGCGTTGGTGAGCATCTTCGCCACCCGTGCCGGTTTGGCCGGCGGATAGAGCGTGGCGATGTCCCGGTCGAATTCGGCCGGTGTGCCCAGGTACACATCGGAGCCCAGCGGCTCAAAGAGCTCCCGGCGCAAAAACTCCCCGAGATCCTCGCCGGGGCAGATGCGCTCAAAAAGCTCGCGGGCATACATTCCAAAGGTGATGGCGTGGTAGCCCTGATCGGCGCCGACCTCCCACAGGGGCGACTGCGACTCAAGGGCCTCCAGGAGCACCGCGGCACGCGCCGGGCTGGTGACGTCATCCATCGTCAGCGGGGTATCCAGGCCGGCCAGCCCGCCTCGGTGGCCGAGCAATGTGGCGACGGTCATGCCTTCTTTGCCATTTCGAGCAAAGCCGGGCCAGTACGTCTCGACCGGCGCCTCCCAGTCGAGCAAGCCCCGGCTTGCCAGAAGATGCAGCGCCATGGCCACAAAACCTTTGGTCACCGAAAAGAGCACCACGCGGGTATCTTCACGCCAGGGTGCCTGCGACGCCACATCGGCCATGCCTCCCCAGAGATCGACCACACATTCGCCGCGCCGATACACCGTGAACCCGGCGCCGACCTCCTCGCCGCGCTCCAACTGGCCGGCGAAAGCACGGGCGACGGGTTCGTAACCATCCGCATAACTACCCCGTGCAGGGTACGGGGCGAGGTTGGGGAGTTTGTCGTACATATCAGACCTGTGAGGCGAGGAGGGTCAGGGGGTGAAATCGTGCGGCGACAGCCTAACCCCGGCCCCTCCCGTAGGAAAGTCACATCCGATGGTTGCCCCCTTGAAGACGATAAAACGCATGAAGAGCTCGCGTCTGGTGGCGCTCACGCCCTCCTGAAACGCCTCACCCCTGCCTCGTTTAAGATGACCGTGGGTCAGCTTTTCGCTCCTGTCTATGCGCCCCTGACCTGACCCACGGTCATCCCACTCACGACCCACTGTCATACCAATCACCCCTGACAACGCCGGTAACGTGCCCCCTCAACTCAGTGCTCGTCCGCGCCCAGATCAGGAGCCGTACCTCGATCGCGAGGCTCCCCATCGATATCCAGCCCGGCCTCCTCAAGCTCGACTCCCTGGTCGATGGCATCGCTGGCCGAGGCGCGTAAGTGGAAGTTCCGGCCGGTAGCGTCTTCAAAAAGCTCCGCGCCGATGCCCTCCAAATTATGATCCACCTCTCCGACTGCCTCGTTTCGGCGAGTGATACGGCCGACGAGGTTATTGCGAATCTCCACAGACGAGTTGGGGAAACGGTAGTCGATGGAGCTGAAACGGTTCGCTGCGTCAGCATCAAAGATGGTGTTGTGGATCACGCGCGCCCCGTGGGCCTGCGCAAGCTCGATGCCCGTGTCGTAATAGTCGATGTCGGCAACGATCACGTTGTTGCGAACCACCCCATCGATATGCCCCATATATCCGCTAACCTGCGGGTAAGGGTCGTCGGCGTAGGCGCGATCGCCCCCGCTTTGAAGAAGGCCAAAGCCGACGCCGCGTGCGCAATTTTCGATGAGGTTGCGCTCCACTACCGTGTCGCGCGAGGCCGACCAGAAGTGCACCGCGTGCTCCGCAAGCCCCTCGCCGGCGCAGTAGATATCTTTAAAGTGGTTGTCGCGCACCACCCAGCCGCGTGCGGCGTGGGCGTCAACGCCGCCGGTGTAACAGCCGGTTCCACTACGATCGACGCGGGGACGACCGGCATCGGTGAGCTCAAAATACGAGCAGGCCACAAGCCCATCGTCCACAAACGCGCTGCGCGCGCCATTGGGGTTGATCTTGATGAACTGCTGGGCTCCATCGACGATGCGTACCCCGTAGATTCGCGTGCCGGTGATCGTTTCCGGCGCGTCGCCGCCTCCCGGGGAGACATGAATCGGGTGGTGCAGGGCCCGCGTCAGCGTGAGATGGGCCACGGTCACCTCACTGGCCTGGATCAGGAGCAGAGAGTTGACGTTGTAGCCGCCATCGATCACCACGCTCTCGGCATCATCGTTGGCCGAGCGCAGGGTGGTGCCCTCGGCGCGCACATGCAGCGTGTCGGCGATCGCGTAGGTGCCCGCGGCCAGCACGAAGGCCGTATTGGCCTGGGCCTGACGCACAAGCTGCGGAAGCTGCGCGGCCATGGAGGGATCGACCTCCACGATCGTGCCTCCGCTCTCGGGCAGCGGCGCACAGTCCACCGCGCCCGGCGTATCGGGCTCTTCGGGGTCGACGCCCCCATCGACCTCCGCGTCGCGCTCACCGCCGGCGTCATCGGTCGAGGTGTCGGGGTCATCGAGGCTCCCATCGTTGGAGGTATCCTCCAAAGAAGCATCCGGAGCGCCGGCGTCGATGCCCGCGTCCAACGCGCGTCGGGCGTCCGAGTCGCCATCCCCGCAGGCCAACCCGGTGCTGGCGATCATCACGACGATCAAGGTCCTTTGAAACACGGCGCTCCACGGCAACATCGTATCTCCTCATCTCGGAGTGGTTATCGTCCCCCGGTGACGAGGACATCGGCATTCCTTCGGTGCGATGAGGATGCGCAAAGCAGCGCAATTTCTCCAGCGTCCCGGTGTATCGATTCGCAACATCAGGAGGCGTTTCCAACCCCATCATGCTCCTCGCCGCCCCCCCTCCCGAACGACCGTGGGTTGAGCTTCAGCCACGATCGACGCGGGGTAGCGATGACCCTGGGTCGTTCACAGGCAGCGCAATTCCGTGACCCTGGGTCGTTCACAGGCAACGCGATTCCGTGACCCTGGGTCGTTCACAGGCAACGCGATTCTGTGACCCTGGGTCGTTCACAGGCAGCGCAATTCCGTGACCCTGGGTCGTTCACAGGCAACGCAATTCTGTGACCCTGGGTCGTGCACAGGCAACGCGATTCTTTGACCCTGGGTCGTGCACAGGCAACGCGATTCTGTGACCCTGGGTCGTTCACAGGCAGCGCAATTCCGTGACCCTGGGTCATCTCAACATACCGGCATACAGCCTCAGATCTCCCACTCCCAAAACGACCCTGGGTTGTCTCTCAACCAACATGGATGCGGGTGATCGACGACCCAGGGTCGTTTGATTTCCCCGTAGCGTCTTGGGGAATGAGGCTCCCCCTCCTGCGCCGAATACGCTTCCGCCGGCGCGCAAGGTTCTATCTGGTTGAACCTATCAGGAGACGCTCTCGCTCTCGGCCCCGTCAGGCGGAAGGTTCTGGGCCGGCCGCGCATCGCCGCGCACCGAGGGGCCACGGCGCTGGTAGGGGGTTCCCAGGATACGGCTCAGCGCGGTGCGGGTACGCGTGGAGAGGTAGCAGCTCACAAAATCCACCGAGGTGCGTGGGTCGAGATAAGGGTTCTGGGTTTTGCCCAGCTTCACGAGCATCAGAACCTGCTCGGCCACGCTGACCGGGCAGCCGGCGATGCGCATCACATCGCTTTTGCGCGCGCCCAGGAACTTCTGCTCCACCTTGAGCATCTTTTTGAAAATGTCGTCGACTTTATAGGTCTCCGGGTTGAGCTCAGAGCGGTCGCGATAAAGGCTGTCGATCTGCACCTGCTGGCCACCGATCTCTCCCTGATAGGTCGCGCAATCGCCCATAAAGACGACCTTCTCGCCAGGTTTGGCGTCGATCTCCCCTTCGTAGGCGCCGAAGACGATATGCATCGGGGGCATTTTTTCGTCGGTGGACGCGTCGTAGACCCTCAGGATCTCGATGGCCTCCTCCAGCGCGCCGGGGCAGCCGCCCCAGCAGTAATCATCGGTCTGGCTGGGGGGCCGACCGGAGTAGGCGCGGATGTTGGTGCCCTTGAAGTACTCTTCGACGCGGATCAGCCCGACTTCAAAGTTTGCTGCGCGCTCCTTTGCCTCATCCAGCGAGACGTCACCGATGATGCGGATCTGCGCCAGGTCCACCGGTCCAAAACCGCGCTCATGGGCCAGGCGAATATGATCGACCGTCATCGGATCGACGCCGATGATGTGGCAGCAGACCGCATCAAAAGCCACCTGGTTGTTGCCCATCAGCATCATATCCAGCCGATAGGGCAGCGGCGTGAGCATGCGCCCCTCCCCGGCGATGATCGCATCGGTGGCGATGAACTGCGGCTGGGTGATGTACTGCAGGTCGGCGACTTTATAATTGAGCGCATGATCGTGATCGATGAGGCGATGACGATCATCCTGGATGCCGATGTAGTTCTTCATACTGAAGGTGACCGTCGTCCAGGGATGCGCCTTGAACTTGGGGCAGTTCACAAAAAAGTCGGCCTGCGCCACCGGCTCCGGCGTATAAAAGGACTCGCGCAGCCGGCCCTGATGGTAGAGGGGAATCTCCACCTGGGTGGACTCCTCAAAATGGTAGAGCTTCACGTCGCCCACGCGCCTGGCCATCTCGTAATACCCCGCGTTTTTGAAGGTATAACGGGTGGGCACGGTGATGCCGCTGCGCTCCCCGACGGCGAGTTCTTTGATGTTGGAGCCACGCTTCTTGAGGGCGCGTAGGATGCCCTCCACAAACTCCGCGCGGGTGTAGGCATGCGGGAACATCTCGCCAGACGCCACCACGTTGGGTTTGACCAGCGTGCGACCGTGGGGTTGCAGGCCCAGCGTATCGAGCCCCTCCACCGCCAGGCGCTCAATGCGCTCGGGCTCATAGTCGGGGCAATGCCTTAAAATCACGGTGGGCATAGGGTCGGTCATCGCATCACTCCATCAGGGTTGAAGGCAAAGGCGCAGGCTGCACGTAGTGTAAACGGTCGGGCGCCGGGGTCCAATCCCGCTGCCTTTTCGGTCGTGAATCACCCGCATGCAACGCGCCCTCCTCGCGCTTGCGACGGGGTCATTTAATGACCGTGGGTGGCACCTCAAGCGCATGGATACTGGCGAAGGTCCAACCCCGGGTCATGTTCGGCGAGTGAGGTATGAGACGGAGGCGGGGGGAGATGGCGTTTGGCGATGCGTTGGGGACGCGACCCACGGTCACCTCTCATAACGACCGTAGGTCTCGCCGATCCATGACCCACGGTCACCTCGAAGCCGCATAAACACAGGCGATGGTGGAACCTACGGTCACCTCTTCCACCTGACCCACGGTCACCTCTCACAACGACCGTAGGTCTCGCCGGCCCATGACCCACGGTCGCCTCGAAGCCGCATAAACACACACGATGATGCAACCCACGGTCGTCTCTCCCTCCTGACCCACGGTCACCTCTCACAACGACCGTAGGTCTCGCCGACCCATGACCCACGGTCACCTCGAAGCCATGACCCACGGTCACCTCGAAGGCGCATAAACACACACGATGGTGCAACCCACGGTGATCTATCAGGCGCTGACCTATGGTCCTTTGCGGCACGCTGGATAGCCTGCCGCCAGCCGGCACACTGGCCGGCATTCAACCGGTCATTTTGTCGCGACAGCCCCCTCTGTACCTTCCCCAACTCCCGTTGTATGCTCCCGCGAAATTGGCCCATCGCCGCCTCGTATGTGTTGGATTGAAGGCGGCGCGCTCACTGAATCATGTCGTTTGCAGGACCTACTTTATGGTGATGGATATCACCTCCAGCAACGCCCCGACCTCCCGGGCGGATGCACCTCCGGCGCCGGCCTTTGCTCCGGCGCAGCTTCGCGAGGCGGCCCTCCGGGTGCGCGAGACTGCCTATATCGTGCGTGAGCCCTCCGGGGGACGCATCGGCGTGAGCTTTGATGTGCGTCACCTTGATGCCACAGGCGGCTACGAACATCTGGCGACTCTGCCGCCGATGTACCCGGAGTGGCTCGGCGACCGCGCCTTCTGCGAGACCCACGGACTGCGCTTTCCTTACGTGGGCGGCGCGATGGCCAACGGCATCACCAGCCCCGAGATGGTGATTCGTCTGGCGCACGCCGGCATGCTCGGTTTTCTGGGCACCGCCGGCCTCTCGCTTGAGCGTATGATCGATTATATCGACCGCACCGCCGCAGCCCTCCATCCTCAGAGACTGCCCTTCGGTGCCAACCTGATCCACTCCCCCCAGGAGCCCGGGCTGGAGATGGCCACCGTTGAGCTCTTTTTGAGCCGCGGGGTGCGCCGGGTCTCCGCCTCGGCCTTTATGCGCCTGACCCCGGCGGTGGTGCGCTATGCGGTGAGCGGACTTTTTCGCGACGCTCACGGTCGTGTGCAGCGCTCCAACTTTCTCTTTGCCAAAATCTCGCGGCCGGAAGTCGCCGAGCCTTTTCTGAAGCCCGCTCCGCAGAAAATGCTGGAGCAGCTGGTCTCCGAGCGGAAGATCACGGCCGAAGAAGCAGCGCTGGCCCGGGAAGTTCCCGTGGCCAGCGATATCACCGTGGAGTCGGACTCCGGCGGTCACACCGACCGCCGCCCGCTGGGGCCGCTTTTCTCGGTGATCGCCCGACTGCGCGACGATCTTCAGCGCGCGCACGGCTTTACCACCCCGGTGCGCCTGGGCGCGGCCGGCGGCCTGGGCACCCCGCAGGCGGTGGCTGCGGCATTTGGGCTGGGCGCGGCCTTTGTGCTCACCGGCTCCATCAACCAGGCCAGCGTCGAGGCCAATCAGTCGCCGACAGTCAAAGCCATGCTCGCCCAGGCCCGCTTCGCCGATGTCACGATGTGCCCGGCCGGCGATATGTTTGAGATGGGCGTCGAAGTTCAGGTCTTAAAGCGCGGTAACTTCTTTGCGGCCCGCGCCAAACGGCTTTTTGAGGTGTACTCGACCTACCCCTCCATCGAGGCGATCGAGCCGGAGGTTCGCGAGAAGCTCGAGCGCGAGATCTTCCAGCAACCCATGGAAGAGGTCTGGCAGAAGACGCGCGAGTTCTTTACGCGCCGCGATCCGCAGGAGATCGAACGCGCCGAGCGTGACCCACGCCATCGTCTGGCGCTGGTCTGCCGCTGGTACCTGGGGCTCTCCAGCCGCTGGGCAATTGAGGGGGTGGAGGGGCGCCAGCTCGACTACCAGGTGTGGATGGGCCCGGCCCAGGGCGCCTTTAATGACTGGGCGCGCGGCACCTTCCTGGAACCTCTGGAGGCGCGCCACGTCGACCAGATGGCGCTCAACCTGATGGAGGGTGCCGCTCGCCACACGCGCGCCTCCCAGCTGCGCGCCTTCGGCGCGGCCATCCCCCCCGATGCCTTTGATCATCGGCCGCTCCCCCTGGCTTGACCAGGCCTGCCCGGCGTCCACACTCCCGACGCTCGGATCCCGTCGTTTCGAACTCGAGTCTCGCTGACCCCCGGTCGGCGCTTTTGACGCAGTAGGATTTATGCCTCTTATCCCCACGTCTTCTTCGGCCCCCTCCTTGCCAGATGCCGGCACCTCGCAGGATGAAAACCTGCACCACGGCGGCGACCACCCGCCGGTGGCCATCGTTGGCTTGAGTGCGCTCTTCCCGGCCTCGGCCTCCCCGGGGCGTTTCTGGCAAAACATCATGGAGGGCAACGACCTCATCACCGAGGTGCCGCCGTCGCACTGGCTGATTGAGGACTATTTCGATCCGGAGCCGGGCGACGCCGATAAGACCTACTGCAAACGCGGCGGATTTTTGCCCGATGTGGACTTCGATCCGGTGGCCTTTGGCATCCCGCCGACGATGATCCCGGCCACCGACACCACCCAGCTCCTCGCGCTTATCGTGGCGCGCCAGGTGCTCGACGACGCCTTTAAAGGCCAGTTCGAGTCGATGGATAAGGAGCGCATGAGCATCATCTTAGGGGTGACCGCCGGTCAGGAGCTCTTGATTCAGGCGGCCTCGCGTCTGCAGCGCCCGCAGTGGCTGCGTGCACTGCGCGAGCAGGGCATTGGCGAGTCCAAAGCCCAGGCGATCTGCGACCGCATCGCCGCGCAGTACACCCCCTGGCAGGAGAGCACCTTCCCGGGTCTTCTGGGCAATGTGGTGGCCGGGCGCATCGCCAACCGCTTCGACCTTGGCGGCACCAACTGCATCACCGATGCGGCGTGTGCGTCCTCGCTCTCGGCGATGGCGATGGGGCTCAACGAGCTTTACCTCGGCCACTCCGATGTCGTGATCACAGGCGGGGTGGACTGCTTTAACGACATCTTCATGTACATGTGTTTCTCCAAAACCCCGGCGCTCTCCCCCAGCGGCGACTGCCGCCCCTTCGCCGACGGTGCCGACGGGACGTTGATGGGCGAGGGCATGGGGATGTTTGCGATGAAGCGCCTGGAGGATGCGGAGCGCGATGGGGATAAGGTCTACGCGGTGATCCGCGGGCTGGGATCTGCGTCCGACGGTCGTTCTTTGTCGGTGTACGCCCCCCTTCCCGAAGGCCAGGCCAAAGCGTTGCGTCGCGCCCATGAGCGCGCCGGCTTTGCGCCCGAGACGATTGAGCTTGTCGAGGCCCACGGCACCGGCACCCGCGCCGGCGATGCCGCCGAGTTTGAGGGGCTTCGCCTGGCCTTTGGCGGCAAAGACACCTCGGAAGACGTTGAAAACACTCAAGAAACAACCCCAATGCCCTGGTGTGCGTTGGGGTCGGTCAAAAGCCAGATCGGCCACACCAAGGCCGCTGCCGGCGCCGCCGGGCTCTTTAAAGTTGTGATGGCGCTGCATCACAAGGTGCTCCCGCCCACCATCAAGGTCGGCCAGCCCAACCCGAAGATGGGCATCGAAGAGAGCCCCTTCTACCTCAATACCGAAGCGCGGCCCTGGGTACGCGGTGAGGATCATCCGCGACGCGCCGGTTTGAGTTCGTTTGGATTTGGCGGCAGCAACTTCCATGTGGCGCTGGAGGAGTACTGCGGGCCGGCCGCAAAACCCGATCGCCTGCGCGCGCTCAAAACCGAGCTTTTTGTCTACGGCGCCGAGGATCTCGGCTCGCTCAAAACCACGCTGACTTCGCTTCAAAAGAACCTTGAGGTGCGGCCGGACGATGAGGGCGACAAACGCGAGCTGCTGGCCTTTGAGGCGCATGCCTCGCAGTCGAAGTTCAACCCACGGTCATCGCATCGCCTGGCGCTGGTCGCCGCATCGCTCGACGATCTCGGCAAGAAGATCGCCCAGGCGCTGGCGAACTTCGACGCCGAAAAGATCGACTTCGATCTTCCCGGGATGTGGGCGCGCGCCGGCGAGCCTGTGAAGGGCAAGGTCGCCTTTTTGTACCCGGGTCAGGGAAGTCAGTACGTGGGCATGGGAGCCGATCTGGCGATGGCCTTCGACCGCGCCCGCAAGGTCTGGGATACGGCCGCACCGCTGGGGCTGCATCATAAGGTGTTTCCGCCCCCGGCGTTTGGCAAAGACGACAAAGAGGCCCAGGAGCTTGCGCTGCGCGAGACCGAATGGGCTCAGCCAGCCATCGGTGCCGACAGCCTGGCGCGTCAGGCGATGTTGCAAGCGCTGGGGCTTAAGCCCGAGATGGTCGGTGGTCACTCCTACGGAGAGGTCAGCGCGCTGCAGGCCGCCGGAGCCTTCGACGCCACCACCATGCTGAACATCGCCGCGCGCCGCGGCCAGCTGATGGCCGAGGCCGCCACCACCACAAGTGGCGCGATGTGCGCGGTGCGCATGTCGGCCGACGAGCTTCGCGATGTTCTGAGCACCTGCGACGCCGACGTCGTGATTGCCAACGACAACAGCCCCACTCAGGTGGTGATCTCGGGCTCGGTGAAGGCGATTGAGGCGGCCGAGAACTTCCTCGACGAGCAGCTCATCACCTTCATTCGCCTGCCGGTGGCCACCGCCTTCCACTCCCCGATTGTGGCGGAGGCGGCGCCGGCGTTCGGCGAGTTTCTTGGCGAGCAGGCGATTGGGGAGCTGAGCTGCCAGGCCTTCGCCAATGTGAGCGCAGAGGCCTACACCCCCGACGACGCCGACGCGATCCGCCAGAGTCTCCAGAATCAGATCAGCTCGCCGGTGCGCTTTGTGGAGATGATCCGCGCGATGCACACGCAAGGCGCTCGCTGCTTTGTGGAGGTCGGCCCCCAGGGAGTGCTCAGCGGGCTGGTCAAACGCATCTTAAGCGGGGAGGAGTTCGAGGCGATCGCGCTCGACGCCCGCGGCAAAGATGACGTCACGGCGCTTTTTGAAGCGCTCGGAAAGCTGAGCGCACTGGGCATCACGCTTGATTTTGCAGCGCTCTGGGAAGGCTACGCCCTCCCGAGCGACCCGCGTGAGCGCCCGCGCTCGAAGTTTACGATCAAGCTCAACGGCGCCAACTACGGCCGGCCCTACCCGCCCGAAGGTGGCGCGGCGGCGTTGCCGGCGCCCAACCCCGATGTTGCGGATCGCCCCGAGTTTTCAACGTCTTCGGGCACTTCAGATATCTCAAACACTTCGAACACTTCGAACACTTCGAACACCTCGACCGTTCGAAGCGACGTTGCTCCGGCGGCGCATTCCACCCGCGACGCGAGCCACAACTCTACCAGGGACAACACGACGATGAGTGAGCAGCAGTATACGAATGGTCAGCCGACCGCACCGGGTCAGGCGGCAGCGCCCACGCAGCAGACTTATCGCAGTGGGCAGGCGGCAGCTGCCGGTCAACCGGGAGCTACGGCGTCGGCACAGGCGTTTGCGGAGTATCAGCGTGCGATGGCCGACAGCCATATGGCCTACCTCCAGCTGATGGAGCGCTCGGTGGCCCAGGCGCAGATGGCATACATGCAGGCCATGGAAACCTCCTTTGCGCAGTGGTGCCAGGCTGGCGGACAGACGGCGACCACCCCTTCGATTCCCGCGCAGCATGCGACTCCGGTGCAACCCCCGGTCATGCAGCAGGCCCCGATGAATGGCTACCACGCGCCCGTCCACACCCAACCGCCGGTCATGCAGCAGGCCCCGGTGAATGGCTACCAGGCCCCGGTTGCACCGACGTTTTACAGCGCTCCCAACGGGCCTGGCGCCAGCCTCAATGGCCACGCGACCACCCCTGCCTCACCCGCACAGAATAAGGCGTTGGCGCAACCCACGGTCATGTCGCAACCGCCGGCGCCCTCCCAACACATGGCACCTCCGGCGCCTTCGGCTGACCTTACCGGCACCTTTATGGACGTCGTCGCCGACAAGACCGGCTACCCCGCCGAGATGCTCGACCCCTCCATGGCTCTTGAGGCCGACCTGGGCATCGACTCCATCAAACGCGTCGAGATCCTCTCGGCCGTCCAGGAGACGTTGCCCGGGCTTCCCGAGCTCGACCCCTCGAAGATGGCCTCGCTCAAAACACTCGGCGATATCGTCGCCTATTTGCAGAGCACCGCGCCGGCGCAGAGTGGTGGATCACCCGCACAACACAACGCTCAGGCGCAACCTACGGTCACCCGGGTGACCTCGGCGAGCACGCCTGCGACCGACCTGACCTCCACCTTTATGGGCGTCGTCGCCGATAAGACCGGCTACCCCGCCGAGATGCTCGACCCCTCCATGGCTCTTGAGGCCGACCTGGGCATCGACTCCATCAAACGCGTCGAGATCCTCTCGGCCGTTCAGGATAAAGTGCCCGAGCTTCCCGAGCTCGACCCCTCGAAGATGGCCTCGCTCAAGACCCTCGGCGATATCGTCGCCTATTTGCAGAGCACCGCGCCGGCGCAGAGTGGCGGATCACCCGCACAACACAACGCTCAAGCGCAACCTACGGTCACCCAGGTGACCTCGGCGAGCGCACCTGCGGCCGACCTGACCTCCACCTTTATGGACGTCGTCGCCGATAAGACCGGCTACCCCGCCGAGATGCTCGACGCCTCCATGGCTCTTGAGGCCGACCTGGGCATCGACTCCATCAAACGCGTCGAGATCCTCTCGGCCGTCCAGGATAAAGTGCCCGAGCTCCCCGAGCTCGACCCCTCGAAGATGGCCTCGCTCAAAACCCTCGGCGATATCGTCGGGTATATGAACACGCTCGGCACCACCACCGTTGCGGAGGGTAAAAGCCTGGGAAAATCTGAACCGTCGGCGGTGACCGTCCCGCTCCCCACCCGCTATGCGGTGGAGCGTGTGGCTGCGCCGTCGGCGGGTTTGACCTTTTTGAGCAACGCCCCGATCACGCTGATCGACGATCAGGGAGGCGTGGCCTCGGCGCTTGCCGAACTTCTCGGCGAGCGAGGCTATGAGGCGGAGGTGGTCAACGACCTCGCTGAAGACCGCGTGGTTGCGCAACTTCTCGACCTTCGGGGGCTGCGCGAAACCCCGAGCGTTGACAGCGCGCTGCAGCTCCAGCGCGACGCCTTCGCCTGCGCGCGATTCGCCGCCCGGACGGGCGCGTTGCAGACCTACGCGCTCATCCAGGACACCGGCGGCTCGTTCGGGCTGAGCGATGCCCCGCAGGGCCCCCGCGCCTGGCTCGGAGGCTTAAGCGCGCTGGCCAAAACGGCAGCGCTGGAGTGGCCCTCCACGCTCGTCAAGTCGATCGACATCGCCTCCCAGGGTCGCGCTCCGCAGGCGGTGGCGCGCCGCCTGGCTGATGAGCTTTTGGGCGGAGGCCCGGAGCTTGAAGTGGCTCTGGCCGCCAACCTCTTGCGCTACACGCTGCGTGCGACACCGACCGATGCCCCCACCGAGGGTCCCCTGACCCTGGGCACCTCCGACATTCTCATCGCTTCGGGCGGCGCCCGCGGTGTTACGGCGCACTGCCTCATTGAGCTCGCGAAGGTGGCGCAACCGACCATCATCCTGCTCGGGCGCACCGCGCTTGACGAGGAGCCCGCAGCGCTGCAAGCGGCCCGGACCGACGCCGACATCAAACGCATCCTTCTGGAGCAGGCGCGTGCCCGCGGCGAGTCGCCTTCGTTGAAGGAGATCGGCCGCAAAGCCTCCAGAACGCTTGCACAGCGCGAAGTTCGCCAGACGCTTGCCGCCATGGAAGCCGCCGGCGCTCGCGCCCGCTACCTGGTCGCCGATGTGCGTGATCGCGACGCGCTGCACCGGGCCTTTGAGACGGTTCGCAAGGACCTTGGAGCCCCCACCGCCCTTTTGCACGCTGCCGGAGTGCTGGCCGATAAGACCATCGAGCAGAAGTCCGATGACGATTTTAACTTCGTCTTCGACACCAAAGTCGACGGTCTGCGCGCCCTTCTGGAAGTCAGCACCGACGACCCGCTGCGCTTTGTCGGCGCATTCTCTTCGGTGGCCGCTCGCACCGGTAACGTCGGTCAGGTCGACTACGCCATGGCCAACGAGACACTCAACAAAGTCGTCGCATCTCTGGCCGCCGAAGGGGCCAACAACCACCCGGACCGCCCCGCCCTCTTGACCCGCTCGCTGGGCTGGGGCCCCTGGGACGGTGGCATGGTCGACGCCTCGTTGCGCGCCCACTTCGAGTCGCGCGGCGTCTCGTTGATCGATCTTCAGGCCGGCGCCCGCGCCTTCGTCTGCGAACTTCGAGACGATTCGGCGGGCACCGAAATCGTGCTCGGCGACGGCCTTCTTGACGATGCGCTGCGCGCTCGCGCCATCACCTTCGTCAGCGCGCGCACCCACGGATTCTTGAGCGGCCACAGCGTCCAGGGCCACCCCGTGCTCCCGGCGGCGGTCGCCCTGGACTGGCTGCAATCCATCGCGCGCCAGGCTCTACCGCACGCCGACGCGCTCTGCCTGCGCGACTTCAAGGTGCTGCGCGGCCTCACCCTGGAGCACTTCGAGGCGGCCGATGCGTGCTGGCGCTTTGAACTTCGCGCAACCTCACAACCCGGCACCGAAGACCTCCTTCTGGAAGTCCTCGACGATCAGGGCAACCGCCGCTTCAGCGCGAAAACAAAGGCGGAGACGCAACCCACGGTCACGCCGCTGAGCATCCCCACGCGTTTTGAAGACGCCACCCTGGGCGTGGATGCGATCTATGAGCGCTGCCTCTTTCACACCGGAGCGTTTCGCCTGATTCGCGCCGCCGATGGCCTGGGGCACCCCGAGGCCTGCGCCACGCTCTTGCGGGCCATCGACGCCGGCTGGCAGACCGCCGTCTGGGCCGGCGATCCGGCACTGGTCGACGGAGCATTGCAGCTGGCGCTGACCCAGGCGGCCCTCTCCGACGGTCGCGCCAACCTGCCGACGGCCATCGCTGAGTTTGTGGATCTGGGTTTAAGCCAGTGCGACGGTCCGGTGGAACTTCTGGCAAAGACCCGCGAGGTCAACGCCCACCGCGCCATCTTCGATCTGGATCTTCGCTGCGCCGACGGCCAGCTCGCCGCAACCATTCGCGGCCTTGAGATGTACTTTCGCTCCGAGCAGCTCCTATGAGTCGCCCCACCCCTGTGGCCATCGTCGGCCAGTCCTGCGTCTTCCCTGGCTCTCTGTCGCCGGAGACCTTCTGGCAAAATCTGCTGGCGGGCCGCGACCTGCTCAGCCCTCCCGACCCTGAGCGCTGGCGTGCTGAGCCCGCCGTCGCAATGGGCAAACCCGGCTGGAGAAACCCCGGGGGCTACGTCACGGGCTTTGACGAGGTCTTTGAGCCTCAAGACTACGCGCTTGACGCTGACCTCCTGCGCCATCTCGACCCGCTGGTGCAGTGGTCGGTGCATTGCGCGAAGCAGGCCTACCTTCAGGCGCAGAAGGGCGATGAAGGCCGCCTGGCGATCTTTTTGGGCAACCTCTCGCTTCCCAGCGAGGGGATGGCAATGCGTGTCGAGGATGGCCGTCTCCCCGAGGCGGTGCGCGACGCCCGCCAGGCTTCGCGCAGCGAGGCGGCGAACCTCGCAGGGCAGCTCGACCGCCATATGAGCGGACTTCCCGCCCATCTCATCGCCCGAGCCCTCGGACGGCCCGAAGCACCCGCGACCGCGCTGGATGCGGCCTGCGCCTCGTCGCTCTACGCCATCAAACTTGGCATCGAGCGGCTGCGCGCCCATCAGAGCGATCTGGTGCTGGCCGGCGCCGTCAACCGGGCCGATCCTCTCTTCTTGAACATCGGTTTTCAGGCCCTTCAGGCCCTCAGCCCCACGGGACAAAGCCGCCCCTTTCACCGCGACGCCAACGGGCTTGTGCCCACCGAGGGTTGCGCCTTCGTCGCGCTCAAACGCCTCGACGACGCGCTGGCCTGCGGCGACACCATCCTGGGCGTGATTCACGAGGTGGGCCTCTCCAACGACGGGCGCTCCGACGGATTGCTCGTGCCCAGCAGCGAGGGGCAGGTGCGCGCACTTCGCGCAGCCTACCGCGGCCTCGATCTTCGCCCCGCCGACATCGGCTATATCGAGTGCCACGCCACCGGCACCGCACTCGGAGACGGTCGCGAGCTCAAAAGCCTGCAGGCCCTCTTCCCCGATCGCCACGACGAATCGCTGCCCATCGGCTCGCTCAAATCGAATATGGGCCACGCCATCACCGCCGCCGGCATGGCCGGGCTGCTCAAAATCCTGGCGTCGATGCAGGCCAACCAGCTCGCGCCCACCATCCACTGCGACGCGCCGATCGACGCCCTCGATACGAGCGCGTTTCGCGTGGTGCGCACCCCGGAGCCCTGGGAGCCCGCCCGCCAGGTGGCCGCCCTCTCGGCCTTCGGATTCGGGGGCAACAACAGCCACCTGATCGTCGAGTCCTGGCCCTCGTACGCCCGTGCCTACCCCGAGGCAATCGCCGGAAACACCTCGAACACCCGCATAAAATCTGGACATTCCTCAACCCTGGGTCACACTCCCGCCCCACAGAATGCCGAGCCTGTAGAGGTCGCGGTGGTCGCCCTGGCCACGCTTTTGCCCGACGCCCGCACCACCGGCGAATGGGCTGCCACCCTGCTCAACGCCCCATCCGGGGGAGAGCGTACGGGAGGCAAGGGCGGCAAACTCCACACGCTGACCCTGCCCTTCAAAGGACTGCGCTTTCCGCCCCGCGACCTCGAAGTATCGGTGCCGCAGCAGATCGCAATGCTTCAGGTCGCGCAAGAGGCCGCCGCCTTTGTCGGAGGGCTGCCCCGGGATCGCACCGGCGTGTTTGTCGGCATGCAGACCGATCCGGACGTGGTACGCCACGGGGTTCGCGCCCGCCAGGCGCACCTCTCGAACGCCGAGAAAGACGCCATCGCCCCTCCTCTCTCGGCGGCCGCCGTCATCGGGGGGCTTCCCAATATCGTGGCCAACCGCATCAACGCGCACCTCGACCTGGGCGGCTATTCGCTGACTATGAGCGCCGAAGAACATTCAGGCATTGTGGCGCTTGAGGAGGCCGTGCAGGCGATTCGCCGAGGCGAACTCGACGCGGCGGTGGTGGGTGCCGTCGAAGTTGCTGATGATCTTCCTGAAGATGCCGCCGTGGCCCTCGTCATCAAGCGCGCCGACCTTGCGCGCGACCAGGGCGACACCATCCTGGCCACGCTTCCGGCTGAGACCGACCTGCGTGACGCCGTCTCTCTCGACGCGCATCTTCCCGACTGCGGCAGCGCCCGGGGGCTGCTGGCCATCGCCGCGGCCATTGCGCTCCCGGAGTTTGCCTTAAAGCGAGGCGGAGAGGCTACCGGCCTGCGCGCCACCGCCGTCGTGGCGACCTCCGCTGCGCAGGCCTCACCGCGACGCACCGCCCTGAGGCGCGCCCCCCTCCCCGTGGCCCTTGATGCTCCGAAGGTCCACCGCATCGACGCCCCCATCCCCGCCTTCGTCGTCGCATCCAGCCCCGAAGAACTCGCCGAAAAACAAACCCGTCTGACCCGTTTTGCAGCGGGCGGCGAAGCCCCGGGCGAAGGCATCTACCCCCTCGACGCGATCGACGGCGAGGTCGCCCAGGTCTTCACCGGGGCTGCAGCCGCCTACCACGGCATGGGACAGGGACTTTTGCTGGCCTTCCCCGATCTTCTCGACGATCTGCGCGGGCGTTTTGCGCGCGTCGACGCAGCCACCCGCTGGATGACCCACCCCGATGCGCAGGCACAAGCAACCCCGCTCGATAAGCTCTTTGCTGCGTCTACCCTGGCCCAACTTCATAGCGATCTGACAACCGAGTTTCTGGGCATCGACTTCGACGCCGCCATCGGCTTCAGCAGCGGGGAGACCAACGCGCTCTTTGCCACCGGCGTCTGGCGCGACTTCGACGCGCTCTACGACCAGTTCTCCAGCAGTGGCACCTTCACCCGCGCGCTTGGCGGCACCTTTGATGTGCTCAAAAAAGCCTGGGCCGAGCACCTGAACGAAGACGAAGCGCCGCAGTGGGAGACCTGGCGGGTGGTCGGCCCGCGCCAACCCCTCGAAGATGCGCTGGCCGAGGAGCCCCTGGTCCACCTCACCCTCATCAACGCCCCCGACGACCTGACCATCGGGGGGCATGCCCCGGCGATCGCCCGCGTCCTTGAGCGACTTCCCCGACATCGCGCAAGCCACCTGGACTACGACATCGCCGTGCACATCCCCGAGGTCGCCGGCTTTCAGGAGCGCTGGCTTAAGTTGCACACCCGCCAGAGCTTTCCGAGCACACGTCGTCTCTACAGTCACGCCTTCTTAAGCCACTACGAGCCGACCAGCATCACCGTGGCACAGGCGCTGCTGGGCCAGGCGTTGCGCACCGTCAACTTCCCGGCGCTGATCAACGCCGCCTACAATGACGGAGTACGCATCTTTGTGGAGCACGGAGCTCGCACCACGCTCGGCCCCTGGATTCGCCAGATTCTCGGCGAACGCCCCCACCTCTGCGTCTCCCTCGACTCGGCGGCCGACTCCGGACTTCGCCCCCTGGCCAACGCCATCGCTCGCCTGGCCGCTGCGGGCGTCTCCGTCGATCTCGACGCGTACAACGCTCGCATGGAGCACGCGCAAAACCACCCGCTCTTCATGACCGTGGGTCGCGCGACCAGCAGCAACGACGCCACCTTGAGCTTCCCGGCCCACTGGCCCTCCTACCAGATCTCGCCAGCAGCGCCCCCCTCCCGCGCCGCTGCACGTGCGCCTGAATCCGCTCCCTCTTCTGCCCCCGAGCAGCCGATGTCTCAGATCACCATTCTGCCCCCGGCCCCCGCGCTTCCCCGGGTCACCGACGCGGCGATCAATGCCCCTGCCCGGGTGCAGCCGACCTTCGACGCGCCGACACATGCGAAGCAGCACCCGCCGACACAACCTCCGGTAGCGACACACCCCGTGGCGAGCCAACCAGGGGGTGGGGCGCAGCATGACACGTTGCATGCAGTCGTCCCCTTGTCCCCGGTGCAGCCTCGGAGCACCTCGACCGCGGCATTGCCCCCCTACTTCGAGCTGCAACGCCAGGCGTATGAGCGCTACCTGGGCGTGCTGGCCACGCAGGCCGAGGTTCATAAGGCCTTCCTGGCCCACTCTCAGCGCGCCTGGCAGATGGCGAACCAGCCGGGGCATACTCCCGGGCATCCCTCGAACCCCATGACCCAGGGTCGGCCTTTCGCAAGCAATGACGCCGACTTTTCGACGTCGGGGGTCGTTCTGGAGTCTCACACCTACCCCGCGACGCCCAACGCTTCGAGCATGACCCAGGGTCATCACGGTGTGACCCACCGTCACGGTGTGACCCACGGTCACCCGAACATGACCCTCGGTCACCCCACAGAAACGACCCTGGGTCACCCGAACACGACCCTCGGTCACCTCAACAACACGACCCTCGGTCACCTCAACAACACGACCCTCGGTCACCCCACAGAAACGACCCTGGGTCACCCCGGCAACACGACCCACGGTCAGAAAAACACGACCCTGGGTCACCCCGGCAACACGACCCACGGTCAGAAAAACACGACCCTGGGTCATCCTCGAGAGACGACCCAGGGTCACTCAAACACAAGCAATAGCGTCGAATTATCGACCTCTCCCCCCGCTCCCACCCCCGTCGGCCCCACCTTCGATCGTGCCGATCTGGAGGTGCTGGCCAGCGGCAACATCTCGCAGGTCTTCGGCCCTCTTTTTAGCATCCAGGACGACTTCCCCCGCCAGGTGCGCATGCCCGAGCCGCCGCTCTTGCTCGCGGACCGTGTCACCGGCATCGACGCCGAGCCCGGGGTCGTGGGCACCGGCACCATCTGGACGGAGACCGATCTCACCCCCGACGCCTGGTACCTGCACCGTGGACACATCCCGGCGGGCATCATGATCGAGGCCGGCCAGGCCGACCTTTTGCTCATCTCCTGGATGGGCGCCGACTTCCAAAACTGTGGCAAACGCATCTACCGCCTGCTCGGTTGCGAACTCACCTACCGCGGCGGTCTCCCGCAGGCCGGCGACACGTTAAGCTACGACATCCACATCGACGGCCACGCCAACCAGGGCCCGATCCGCATCTTCTTCTTCCATTACGACTGCCGCGTCGGCCAGGACATTCGTCTCTCGGTGCGCGAGGGTCAGGCGGGCTTTTTCTCGGACGCCGAGTTGGCCGAGTCGATGGGCGTGCTCTGGACGCCTGAGAAAGAAGCGCTCGACGAGGCTCCCGCTCACATCAGAAGCCTCATCGATACCGAGCTTGTCCCCTCGAGTTTCAGCGCCGCGCAGGTCCAGGCTTTTGCCGACGGCGATCCTGCCGCCTGCTTTGGGCCGGGCTACGAGCGCCTGCTCACCCACACCCGCACCCCCTCAATCCACGAGGGACGCATGTGTTTGATGGGCGAGGTTGAAGAACTTAACCCGAGCGGCGGTCCGTGGGGACGCGGCTATCTGCGTAGCCGCCTCGACATCACCCCGGACCACTGGTTCTTCGATGGTCACTTTAAAAACGATCCCTGCATGCCCGGCACCTTGATGTTCGAGGCCGGCATGCAGGCGATGAGCTTCTATATGGCCGCCTGCGGCCTGACGCTTGCTCGCGACGGCTGGCGCTTTGAACCTGCCCCTGACATCCCCTACCAGCTTCGCTGCCGCGGCCAGGTCACCCCCACCTCAAGGGTGCTCACCTACGAGATCTTTGTCGAAGAGCTCAACGACGCCACCTCCGGCGGCCGCCCCGCCCTTCGCGCGCATATTCTGGCGACGGTCGACGGTCTCAAAGCCTTCCACTGCCGCTCGATGGTCATGCATCTCGTCCCCGACACCCCGATGGGTGAGCGTATTGCGTGTGAGGGGATGCCCGAAGATCGCGATTCGAGGGCGGTAGAGTGTGGTGGCGTGATCCATGACCGCTTCGCCCTGGAGGCCACCGGCATCGGCCCGGCGACCGCCTGCATGGGCCCGGCCTACCAGCGTTTTGAAGACGCCGGGCGCATGCCGCGTCTGCCCGGCGATCCCTTCCAATTTATGACCCGCGTGACCGACTTCAGCTCCCAGCCCGGCCAGAGCGCACCGGGCGATGAGGTCGTCGTCGAGTACGACCTTCCCGAGGATGCCTGGTACTTCGATCATAACGATCGCGCAGTCGTCCCCTACGCCGTACTGCTGGAGGCGGCGCTGCAGCCCTGCGGGTGGCTCTCGCTGACTTCCATGGCTTTTGCGGAGGCAGCGCAGCCCCTTTATTACCGCAACCTCGACGGGCAGGCGACGCTTCTGCAGGAGCTGCTGCCGGCCGGCGGCACGTTGCGCACGCACACGCGCATGACCAACCAGTCGATCTCCGGCTCCATGATCATTCAGAGCTTCGAGGTGCAGTGCACCATCGACACCGTGCCGGTCTACGAGCTGACGACGACGTTTGGGTTCTTCCCCCACGCCGCGTTGCAAAACCAGGTCGGACTGCCGCTCACCGACCTCGACCGTGAGCGGCTGCAGGCAGCCCCCGAAGTCACGATCAACCCCGAACTGCGCGCCTCATGGTCAACCCAGGGTCGGAGTGAGACGGGTCGGAGTGAGGCGCTGGAGTTACCCCCGGTGGTCGACCTCACGACACCTCCCGACCCCGAGCACCCCGAGCTCTGGCCCGACGCAATGCTGCGCATGATCGATCGCCTCACCTCCTGGGAGGAGTCGGCCACCGGCGTGCGCGTTCGCGCCGAAAAAGACGTCAATCCGGCCGAGTGGTTCTTTAAAGCCCACTTCTTCCAGGATCCCGTCCAGCCCGGCTCGCTCGGAGTCGAGGCGATGATCCAGACGCTGCGCTACGCCCTGCTGCGCCTGGGGCTTCATCGCCGCTTTGAGCGCCCGCTGATTGAACCTCTGGCATTGAACCAGGCTCTAACCTGGAAGTATCGCGGCCAGGTCATCCCCGAAAATCAGAAGATCACCATCCTCCTCGATCTTCACACCGTTGAGGAAAACGACCACGACACGCTCCTCATCAGTGATGCCTGGCTTCTGGTCGACGGACTGAAGATCTACCATACCTCCAACCTGGCGCTGCGCGTGCGCGAGGAACGATCATGACGCAGCCCGCATCTTCCCTCACTCGTGTGCTCACCGGCGAGTTTCGTCGAGTGGCGATTCTCAACCGCGGCGAAGCAGCGATGCGTTTTATTCGTGGCGCCAAGACCTGGAGTCGTCGCGAACGTGTGCCGCTGGAAACCATCGCACTCTACACCTCCATCGACGCTGACGCGCCCTTTGTGCAAGCAGCCACCCACGCCGTCGCGCTGCCCGACCCGTCCCCGGGCGAAGCCTCGCCCTACGTTAACATCGATCTTTTGCTGGATACCGCCCAGGCTGCCGGTGCCGACGCCATCTGGCCTGGCTGGGGCTTTGTCTCCGAAGATCCCGCGCTGGCGGATGCCTGCCATAAGCGGGGCCTGATCTTTCTAGGCCCCCCGGCCTCAGCCACCCTCCAGGTGGCCGACAAGATCCACGCCAAACAACTCGCCGAGCGCTGCGACGTGCCGGTGGCGCCCTGGTCAAAAGAGCCCGTTTCCGACTCAAAAGCTGCGCTGGAGGTCCTGCACACCATCGGGTACCCGGCCCTCCTCAAGTCCGCAGCCGGAGGCGGGGGCCGGGGCATCCGCCTGGTTCATGCCCCCGATCAGGTCGAAGATGCCTTTAAGAGCGCCTCAACCGAAGCCCTGATCAGCAGCGGCAACCCCGCCCTATTCATCGAGCGCTACATCACCGAAGCCCGCCACGTCGAAGTCCAGGTGCTCGCTGACACCCATGGCAACGTCTGGACGCTGGGCACTCGCGACTGCTCGGTACAACGTCGCAACCAGAAACTTCTTGAAGAAGCTCCGGCCCCGGGACTCCCCACAGAACTCAGCCAACGCCTGGAAGCCTGCGCCCGCCGCATTGCCCGGGCCTGCGCTTACGTCGGCGTGGGCACTGTCGAATACCTCGTACTTCCCACAACCCTGGGTCATGCTTCGGCACATGATTCTGCGGCGACTCAAACGACCCTGGGTCATGCTTCGGCACATGATTCTGCGGCGACCCAAACGACCCTGGGTCATGCTTCGGCACATGATTCTGCGGCGACTCAAACGACCCTGGGTCACTCCGCGCAACCAACCCAGGGTCATCGATCCCCCTCACAACAAGAGGGCGATCTCACCTTCGTCTTCCTCGAAATGAACACCCGACTTCAGGTCGAACACACCGTCACCGAAGCGATCTTCGGCATCGATCTTGTTGCCGCTCAGATCGATGTCGCGCGTGGCCTGGACCTGAGTTCCAGAGCTCGCCCGGAGCCGCGTGGGGTGGCTGTAGAGGCGCGCCTCAACGCCGAAGATCCCGACGACGGCTTCGCTCCGCGCACCGGGCAAATCCTGCGCTTCGTCGCCCCCGATGGCCCCTGGATCCGCGTGGATAGCGGATACGCCGAGGGCAACACCATCCCCTCGGCCTTCGACTCGAATGTCGCCAAAATCATCACCTGGGGCATTAACCGCCGGGACGCGCTGGCCCGCCTCCACAGCGCCCTCGATGACACCGTGCTGGCCCTGGAGACCGGCCTCTCCAACCGCGCCCTTTTGCGCGAACTCGTCGCCGACTCCGATTACCACGATGGCCCGGTCACCACCGCGTGGCTCGACGCATTTCTTGCGCACAGGCCCCGCGCCCACCAGCGTCACGAACTCGCCGTCGCGCTGGCAGCAGCGGCGATCGGCGATCACCTGGCGACCCGTCGTCAGGAGCTGCGCCTCTTCTTTGCCCAGGCTCTTACCGGCCTCCCGCGGCGCCTCTCTGCGCCGGGCCCCCGAGAACTCAGCTACCGCGTCGACGGCACTCCCATCGACATCACCATCGCCACCCTTGCTCCGATGACCTACCTGGCCTCCTGCGGTCCCTGGGAAGCGATCCTTGAGGCACGCCCCACCGGCAACGCCCATATGGTGTTGACTATCGGCAACGACACCTACCAGGTCATCCGCGTCGCCCGCCCCGATCATGTCGTCCTTGAGGTCAACGGGGTAGCTCATCGTCTTGAAAAACGCTCCGACGGCAACATCACCGCCCCCATCCCGGCAGCCATCAACCAGATTCACGTCGAGCCCGGTCAACGCGTAAGCTCCGGCCAGCGCCTCATTACGCTGGAGGCGATGAAGATGGAGTTTCCCGTCGTCGCCCCTCTCGATGGCGTGGTCGAGAGCATTCTCACCGCGCGCTCATCCTCGGTCGAAGCTGGCCAACCTCTTCTTCGACTGCAACCCGACAGCGATGCCACTTCCGAAGGCGCTCCCGTCGTCTCGCTCTCACTTCCAGGTCTAAGCCGCCGCGCACTGAACACCGCCGAAGTCCTGCACGCCCAACTTCTCGGCTACGACGTCGACCCGGACCTGGCTACCACCGCGCTCGACACCCTGCTCGATTCCCCCGAACGCCTGCAGCGTGATGAGCTCCTCGACCTCTTTGCGACCTACTGTGCCGGCGAGTCCCTCTTCTGGCACGGTCGCGAAGACGACGCGGCGAACTCTGCCGGCGACTCCAGCGCCGAACAGCTCGCCCGCTTTCTGCGTCAACGCCACCTCGACGACGAACGTCTCTCGGAGCGTTTTACTGCCAAACTCCGCCTCTATCTGGCCTCGCACGGCCTCAAACGCGACCATGAATGTCGGCCTGGCGAGCGCCTCGATCACGCGCTGATGCGCCTGTTACAGGCGCGTAAGGAGCGCAAACTTCGCGACCGCCTCGCCACCGAAGTGCTGCGCGCCCTTCTTAGTTCAACGCGCAACGCCGAACACCTCGCATCACCTTCGTCGCTTCAGCAGCACTTCGGCCCCTTGCACACCACGCTCCCCACCCTTCTGGAAGCCCTGGCCGGCGACACCACACGCAGACGTCGCTGGGAGCTGGCCGCATTGGTCTGGCAGCTTCGCCACGCCCTGGAGTCTACCGCGAGCGCAGCGCCCGCGCCGCCCCGCCCGACCTTCTGGGACAACCCCACCCCATCGCTCACCCCCACCCCATTTTGCCTCACTCCCACACAACCGGGGGTTGAGCCATCGTCAGATATGGCGCTGCGATCGTGGGCACTCACCACGACCGACGATCCCGATGACAGCCGTCTCTGGGTCGAGGTCTGCGTGGCCCCCAAAGGTGATGACGATCTCGATCTACTCTCTCTTAAACGCGCCTTTTTGCAGGCCGCTACAACTCTGCGTCATCACATCGCAAAGACCACTGCGACGCCCTCATTCAACCGCATCATCCTCAGCTATATCGGCGAGCTCAACGCCACCAACGCCTCGATCACCGAGCTCGCCGAACAGCTCAACGCCCAGAGCGCCGACCTCGCTCTCGAACTTACACTTCTCCGCTCCAGCGCCGGGCTGACGCTCAACAAACGCCCCTGCAACGCGATTATCTTCGGTCCGGCAACCGGCCTCGGCGCCTCTTTTGCCGGTGTCGAGACTCTTCCCCCTGCGCCTCCACTATCCTCAGCCGACCGCGGTGCACTGCAGGCCCACCGCCGAGGCCTCTTCCACCCCTCGGAGGTCATCGCCTGGCTAACCGGGGGTCAGACCTCACCCATTGTTCATGCAGCGATCGCGAC
Source organism: Lujinxingia sediminis (assembly GCF_004005565.1). Taxonomy (NCBI): domain Bacteria; class Deltaproteobacteria; order Bradymonadales; family Lujinxingiaceae; genus Lujinxingia; species Lujinxingia sediminis. The sequence goes on from NZ_SADD01000002.1 coordinate 352,534, forward strand.
ATCATCGCCTTACACAGGCACCTTTCAGGAGTGGGATTTTGACGCCCAAAACAACTTCGCCCCCACCTCCCGGGCTCCGGGCCAACATCAGGCCAACCTGGTCGTTGGGCTCATCACCAACTCACTGCCCGACGCCTCCACGCTGACCCGGGTTCTCATCATCGGCGATGCCACCCGTACGATGGGCTCACTGGGCGAGGCCGAGTGCCGCCGTATTTGCCTGGCACTGGACCTGGCCCGCGAGCGAGACCTGCCGGTGGAGTGGGTTGCGCTGAGTTCCGGCGCGCGCATCGCCATGGACTCCGGCACCGAGAACCTCGACTGGACCGCGCGTGTGCTGCGCCGCATCGTCGAGATGACGCAAAACGGACACCCTATCCACGTCATCGTCGATGGCCCCTGCGTCGGCGCCCAGTCCTACTGGAACGCCGAAGCCACCATGCTCATGCACTGCAAGGGCGCACTCATCATGACCCATCGCGGCTACATGATCCTTACCGGTCGCAAAGCCCTGGAGTTCTCCGGCTCGGTCAGCGCCGAGAGCAACACCGCGCTGGGCGGAGCTCCGATCATGTTCCCCAATGGCGAGGCTCAGTACGAAGCCAATGACCTTATCGACGCCTACCGACTGCTCTTTACGCACTATCGCCTGACTCGCCCCAGGGGCGTAGATCACCGCATATTTGCGCCGCCATCCTCAACCCTCGGTCATGCATCACAGGCCGAAAACTCGCCGCCATCTTCAACCCTGGGTCATCCCGCTCAGGCCGAAACTCGTGGCAACTTCACCCATTCTCCCCCTTCCTCGAACGGGTCCTCTGCCGAGCTCAACGCGATCTTCGATCCCGACCTGAACCCCGGCAAAAAGAAGCCCTTTGCGATTCGCACCTTGATGCAAGCAGTCCTCGACTCGGGCGCGCCCACCCTGGAGCGGTGGTCTGCGCTACAGGGGGGCGAATCGGCGGTGGTGTGGCTGGGAGAGCTCGGCGGGCAATCGGTCACGATGATCGGCGTTGAGTCGCAACCCATCCAGCGTCGCGGACCGGCCCCGGTCGACGGTCCCGATACCTGGATGAGCGGCACCCTCTTTCCCCACTCCTCGCGCAAAATCGCGCGCGCCATTCATGCCGCAAGCGGGGTGCACCCCCTGGTGATCCTCGCCAATCTAAGCGGCTTCGACGGCTCTCCAGAATCATTGCGCGAGCGTCAGCTTGAATGGGGCGCAGAAATCGCCCGCGCCGTCATCAACTTCGAAGGGCCCATCCTCTTCAACGTCGTGGCGCGCTATCACGGCGGGGCGTTTGTCGTCTTCTCCCAGGCTCTCAACGAAAACCTCCATGCCACCGCCCTTGAGCACACCTTTGCCAGCGTCATCGGGGGCGCCCCGGCTGCGGCAGTCGTATTTCCCGGTCTCGTTCAACGCCGCCTGATCGCGCACCCCGACTATCCGCAGGCCGATGCCAACGCGAACCCCGCTCAACGCCGCGCCGATCTCCAGTCCCTGCGCGCTCGCATTCAGGCCGAACTCGCCAGCGAGTTCGACCACATTCACAATGTCCACCGTGCCCGCGAGGTCGGCTCGATTCACGACATCATCACCCCCGGACGACTGCGCGAGCATCTGATCAATCGCCTGGTCGACCCGATAAAATAACGACTCTCCCATTGACCCAGGGTCAGCGATCGCCCGGTAAATCCAGGCCGATCCGACCTCTTTCTTCCGTCCCCTGTCACAAGCGAGTCAATTTCCAGACAACACTGGCAGCGATCCATCGATAATAGAACGTCGTGGTACCACACTGACCTACACCACGGAGTCCATCGATGACGCTTCCTCGCCGCCAACTGCCCAATGAAGTCGTCTCCCTTGTCCGTCACACCCACCAACACGAGCACACGCTCACCCCGTGCGACACGACCAACGAAATCATCGCGTATCAGATGGCCTGCGCCGCAACGGAGCACAACCAGAGCGTCCACACGGTCGTAGCGATGTGCGATCACATCCACACCATCGTCCACGACCACAACGCTGTCCGAAGCGACTTCATGCGCGACCTCAACGCCGGCATTGCCCGCGCCATGAATCACTCACGGGGAACTCGCGGCGGTTTCTGGGACCGCACCCCCTTCAACGAGGTGCTCCTGCTCAACCTCAACGCCATTGAGCAGCAGATCGTCTACACCTGCCTCAATCCCGTCGCTACCGGCGAGGTTGACTCCCTCGACGCATGGCCCGGATTCGTCATTCGCCCCCGAGACTGGGGCAAACCCATGCGTGTCCCAAAACCAGAGTGCTTCTACGGCGATGACCGACCCGACGTCGTCGAGTTCATCCCTCAACCACCTCCCGGCTACGAGAAACTCTCGCTCGAAGAGGTGATTGAGCACTTTGAGAACCTGATCGAAGAAGGCCGGCAAACATTGCTGGCCGCGAGGCCTGCCGCTCAGCCCAAACCCAACATGTTCGTCCCTCCGGCTCCCCAGGAAGATCCCAGAACGCCTGTACTGCGCAAGCGAACTCGTCCGCGCTTTGCAGCCGGTGACCCGGCACTTATCGCGCAAGCCAGAGAGCAATATCGAAGCTTTTTAGAGGTGTACCGCCGCCAACGTAAGAAGTGGCTTAACGGGGCCAAACCTCGACGTTGCACCTTTCCTGCCGGGACGGTCTGGCTGCGCAAAAACTCTCCCGTGCTCTGTGCGCCTCCCCCGGCAGTCTCACTGGGTGTCTTTCTCCCCCGCTCAGCAGCGGAACCGCCGGTGGCAGCCTGATCGCCAGAAATCTGAGTTTCCGACGACAGTCTGATAACTGGCATCGCTCTTCAAAAGCGAACACACGCTCACAACGCCCCCCCCCAATATGCGAGCCTGTGATTACGCGCTCAACCTGGCACAACGATCGCCACGTTTCAGACGCGTGAAAGATAACGGCCCCGGTATCCCCGAGGATATCCAACTCCGACGATCCGAGCCTTTTTCACACGCGAGCTGATCAGCAGGCCGCCCGTCTCGGGCTGACCTCCAAGGCGTTGTGGCATTGAGCGTCGGGGCACCGTCGACGATGGCACCTCTCTGGTGTCCCCCATCCCCAGCCGAGCCAGGCATGCCCTGGCGCACTTCAACGGGCCATTTCACGGCACGATATCTCAGCCTGGCTCGACCGACGGTTATCCAACAACCTACGGTCATTCTTCCTGGCTCGACCTACGGTTATCCAACAACCTACGGTTATCCAACAACCTACGGTTATTCCGCGACCCACGGTCATTCTGCAACCGCGACCCACGGTCATTCTGCAACCCACGATCAAACACACACCGCGGTCATTTTCCCCTACATCAACCCGGATCACACACGCCATCGCAAAACCGCTCTACCCTCCCGCTCTCTAAAAACTCCCCGACCTGCGCCCGATACGACTCCAGCAGACGCACATCGTTATGCACGTCATTCTCCTCGGCAGCCACGTTGCCGGGAGGATGCGCCTCTACCCCCAAATCGTAGATCTCATACCCCACACGCACATCTCCCTCGACAAGCGACGACGCCTCCACCCGAGGCACTTCCCAGACTTCCTCCACCCCTGGCAGCACCTGGGGCACTCCTGCCGCACCGGCCACCCAACGTGAGACCATATTGGCCACCTGGGAATCATGCAGCGCCTCCACCACCAGCAACTCCGGCCTGGCATCCATCCCCTCAAGACGCTCCTCGAGCAATAGCTCGGCGTAATTCAACGAATCCACCGGATCGAAGATCTGCTGCAACATCGAGACCCCCAGCTGCAACTCCGCCCGGTTGCGATAGCGTCGCGTAAAAAGTCCTCCCAACGTCGGCCACTGCGCAGCCCGTTGCAGCATATGCGACCATCCCCCGCCGGGCACAATCAACGCCCCCCGCTTGAACGCTGGCGATGTACTCATCATCACAAAACCCTGCGTACCCCCGTTACTGATCCCCATATAGGAGATCGCGTCGCCGTCCAGCGGCTGATACGCCCCCTCCCCGAAATCAACCTCCAGCTCGGCCGCCAGATGATCACGGAGCATGTTATGCACCACCGTAAAGTTCGCCTGCGACTGACGCTGCAAGTCAATCACCCCGACCAATCCCTGCAACGAATCCGCTGCGAGCACCCCGGCGGTATCTGCCAGATCGGCCTCCGCAAACCCGTAAAAACGCGTCGTCACCGCTGCCATCTCCCACTGCTCAAGCCCCCCGAAGAGATTTCCCCAGGTTGATTCTTCAATCGCGCTGAAAAACCCGTGGCCAAAAAGCACCACCGGACGCCGTCGATCGACGCTGCGCGGCACCGTCACTAAAAACTCCACAAAGCGCCGCTCGACCACCTGCGGCGTCCCCGCCTCATCGAGCACAACCCGATCCTCCCCATCGAGGAACCAGGGCACCTCCACCTCTCCGTAAACCAGAGCCCGATCCTCTTCATACACAACATCTTCCAGGCGGTAGTTCGAGGCGTCCGCCTCGTTCGCGATACGCTGCATCGCGATGAGAGCCGAGACGACTTCATCGCGATCCCTCACCCGGAAACTCCACGCCTGCACAAGCCCCTCCACATCCTCCCCCATCAGCCCCAGCGCCGCCCGCATGGCATCGGCACCACGCACAACCCAGGCCTCCTCGGCCTCATCGGCAGGCTCCCCGCCCACTACGCGTGCCAGCGCCTCCGAGCTCCCATGCTCCACACATGCCTCCGAGCCCTCATCGTCCACACACGCATATGTTCGTAACCCGCGCCGAAGCCCCACCACCACCTGCGCACCAGCCGGGAAAGGCCGATGCGGCCGAATCAAGAGCGTCGCCTCGCCGGGCTCCCTTGCGGTCAAATCCATCTCAGCCAGCACCGGCCAGCGCCGTGGTTCTTGCCCCTCTTCCACAACAACCACCTGCACCAGACTCTCCTCGCCAAGCGTCGCCCCCCAGTCATCAGCGTCCGGCAAACCCCGCGGATCGATCCCTCCCTCCAACCAGGTCACCATCGGGGCAACTCGACTCGCTCCGCTTCCTCCGAGGAGCTCCCCGTCAAACCCCGCCGGAATCAACGCCTGGGCCACGCGCACCTCAACGCCATCCTCACCCGCCTCCTGGTACTGAGCCGCCGGCCAGGGCAACAACACATGCCCCCCCTGCCCCATCGCATTGGCCATCGCAGAGGGATCTTCGACGACCTCGCCAGTATCACCAGCGTCCCCGCCATCGGCGACATCCCCCGCATCCTCCCCGACCTCCACATCGACGGGCTCCAAAGGCTCATCCCCCCGGCATCCCGACAACGCCAGCATCAACCCCAATCCGCTGTAAATCTTTGAAAATCGTCCCATCGCTCCACTCCCAAATCTTTCAGCAGCGCGATCCGATCATCGATTCACGCCGACATACCAACCACTTAGCACTACTCCAAGCCCGACCCACTAACGACCGTCGACAGTTGGAGTCCCTCTTGCGAACCCGGCGACTTCCAGCCAGAGTTCAAGAGGTCGTGAACGCCACATCCTTTGCTCCTATCTCACCACCGGACACGCCATGAGTCCAGCCCGCTCCCTCGACGCCCCCGAAAAACCTCGCCTCCGCGGCCACATCCACTACGCATCGGCCTTCGCCGCCCTCGGCGCCGGCATCATGCTCGTACTCTTCGCCTCAAGCCCCCAGGCGCGCCTGGCCACGGCCATCTACGCCACAAGCCTGGTCAACCTTCTGGCCACAAGCGCCACCTACCACATCATCAACTGGCCCCCGAAAGCGCGCGCCCACATGCGCAAACTCGACCACGCCGCCATCTTTATCCTCATCGCCGGCACCTTCACCCCCATCTGTCTGCTGGCCATGAGCGCCGCCGGCGGCAAAGCCCTGCTCATCCTCGTATGGTCGGGCGCCGTCCTGGGCACCCTCAAAGAATTTCTGTGGCCACGCGCCCCCAAGTTCATCACTGCCCTGATCTGCGTCCTGCTCGGCTGGACCAGCGTCCCGGCCGTCCCCCGCATCTACGCCGACTACGGCTTAACGACGGTCCTTCTGATGCTCGGCGGTGGCGTCGCCTTCACGCTCGGCGCCCTTGCCTACGCCCTTAAACGCCCCAACCCCGCCCCGGCCACCTTCGGCTACCACGAGGTCTTCCACACCCTGGTCGTCATCGCCGCCGCCATGCATTTTGCCATGGTCACTATCGTTGCGACCTGACCCATGGTCACTCGAGCACCCCACTAAAAAACCACCTCGTGCGCCCCACGGTCACGTAAGCACCCCGTAGATGTTGCTTCACAACCAACCCTCGGTCATCGTCGCGCCCCCTCATAAACACACGACTTCGACCGACCCACGGTCACCTTTTCTACCGCCCCACGCTCACCCGAACACCGCGCAACGACTGCCCCACAACCAACCCTCGGTCATCGCTGCGCACCCTCATAAACCCACGACTTCGACCGACCCACGGTCACCGAAACACCAACCCACGGTCACCGCAACACCGCATAAATACTGCCCCACGACCAACCCTCGGTCGCCGCTTCACCAGAGCAGCCCCCCCCCCTTTCATCCTCCCTTAACACATCTTCATCTCCCCGAATTTGACGATCCCCTCGACGAATCCTACCCTTCTGTCGGCCCGCAAAACAGCTCTTCCGACCACGCCGCTGATAGACGTGGTCCCCCTTTGTTGCTGATTTCCCTGTTTGCCCGATGAGGACACGCATGATGTTGGCTCCGCGGACCCCACTCGCCATTGCTCTGACCCTCGCCACCCTCAGCGCCACTGCTTGCGGCACCGACCCCTACATCTCTCCCTACACTGAACCCCTTCCCGAAGACGCCAACGAAGAAGATGCCGCGCTGGCCTCTCCGGAGCTCACCAGGGAGGGACACGTCATCCTGGGCGATACCCGTTATCGCTCCGTGGCCGACTTCCACCAATCCGATGAGTTCCGCAACAGCGGCCGCCGCTGCGCCACCGCCCACGATGTCAGCGCGGCACAACTTCCGCTGAGCAACCGCTCGGCAGCCTCGTGCGGTTATAACTACACCTCCATAAACCCCCTCTACGCCCCCGACGAGATCCTTGAGATCCCGGTGGTCTTCCACGTCATCCAGCGCACTGACGGCACCGGCTATATATCCGACGCTCTGATCCGAAGCCAGATCGACGTCCTCAACGAAGACTTCCGCGCGCTGCCAGCCACCCCGGGCCGCAACGGCGTCGACGCCCGCATCCAGTTTATGCTTGCCAGCCAGGCCCCCGACGGAAGCGCCACCAACGGCATCAACTACCACACCAACAACTCCTGGTTTGTCGACCCGGGCTACGGCGTCACCCCGATGAAAGCCGCCCTGGCCTGGGACCCGGATCGCTACCTCAACATCTACACCAACGACGCCAGCGGCGCTCTCGGCTACGCCACCTTCCCCCAGACCTCGGCTGGCGACGGCGAAGATGGCGTCGTACTCGCCTGGAACGTCGTGGGCCGCAATGCCCCCCAGGCCGGTATGTTCAACCAGGGGCGCACCGCCACCCACGAGGTCGGCCACTACCTGGGCCTCTTCCACACCTTCCAGGACGGCTGCGGGAGCGCCTCCAGCCCCTACTCCACCGGCGACCTCATCGCCGACACGGTCGCCCACCGCGGCCCCGACTACGAATGTCAGGTCCGCTCCAGCAGCTGCGGAGGCGGCACCAACCCCATCCGCAACTTCATGAATTATACCCCCGACAGCTGCATGACCGGCTTCTCCGAAGAGCAGGTCAACCGTATGCGCTGCTCGCTCATCAACTTCCGCAATGGACTCTTCACCACCGTCGGCAACACCCCGGCACTTCCCCCCGATGCCGACTTCACCGGCAACGTCAACGGGCTCACCGTCTCCTTCTCCGATCAAAGCTCGGCGGGCGACTCCGCCATCACCTCCTGGCTGTGGAACTTCGGCGACGGGCAGTCCTCCAACCAGTCCTCCCCCACCCACACCTACGCCACCGCTGGCCAGTACACCGTCACACTCACCGTCACCGACACCGATGGCGACACCAACTCCGCCTCGGCCACCGTCACAGTCAGCGTCTCCAACCAGCCCCAACCCTCAGACGCCCTGATCGACGGAGAACCCCGCACCAACGTAAGCGGCGCCGCCGGCTCCCAACGCTTCTATTACATCGACGTCCCCGAGGGCACCGAAAACCTCCGCATCGAATCGGCCTCCGGCTCCGGCGACGCCGACCTCTACCTGCGCTTTGGCAGCCGCCCCACCGAGTCGACCTACGACTGCCGGCCCTATGAATCCGGCAACAATGAAGTCTGCTCCATCAACACCCCACAGGCCGGCCGCTGGTATATTATGCTCAACGCCTACCAACCCTACCAGGGCCTCACCCTTAGCGCGGAACTGACCGAAGGGGCTGTCCAGCGCCCCTCGCCCCAGCCCACCGTCGCCGAACTCACCGACCTCTCCGCCGGCTCCGGCCAGCAGCTCCGATACACCATCGCTCTCCCCCAGGGACTGCACTCAGCCACCTTCGAAACCATCGGTGAAAACGGCGACGCCGACCTCTACCTGCGCCTCGGTCAGGCTCCCACCACATCCACATTCGACTACCGCCCCTTCCGCTACGGCAGTAACGAATCGATCACCCTCGAAAACCCGCAAAGCGGCGAGTGGCATATCCTGATCAACGCTTACGAGGGCTTTAGCGGTCTCACACTGCGTGTAACCTACGAATAATCCCGCGCTATCGCCTCACACACCGAGAGCCACTTCCCCGGGAAGTGGCTCTTCCTCATTTCTTGCCCGCTGAAACACCCGCCGCTCAACCTTAGATGAACCCTCCTCAAAACGACCCACGGTCACATCTCAACCGCATCATTCCTCGGCCTCCATCAACCCACGGTCACACATCAACTGCATAGTTCCTTGGCCTCCATCAACCCACGGTCACATCTCAACCGCATAATTCCTCGGCCTCCATCAACCCATGGTCACATCTCAACCGCATAATTCCTCGGCCTCCATCAACCCACGGTCACACATCAACCGCATAATTCCTCGGCCTCCATCAACCCACGGTCACACATCAACCGCATAATTCCTCGGCCTCCATCAACCCTGGGTCGGCCTCCACGGCATCAATAGCCACATTCTCAAATCCCTCCGATCACCTCCCCCTCTCGGTCACCTCCCCCTCCTCCCCGCCCCAAGCATCTCTTTTTGCGTTACAACACCTTACGCCTGCTCCTCTTGAGATCTCCCGAAACTTCCGCCACCATCGTCACCAGACTTTTCGTCTCACAACTCGCCGATTTCCCAACCTGATCGATGAACGGGCAGGAGCCATGTATGTTGAACTCTCGCGCTCTCCTTACCTTATGCGCGGTGCTCTCACTCACCCTCATCCCCCTGGGATGCTCCGATGACGTGACCGACACCGACACCGACATCCCCGCAGACTCCGGAGACCCGAACGACTCTGGAAACCCGAACGACTCCGGAACCCCCGACGCCACCCCCGATGACTCCGGAACCCCTGACGCCGACGCCGATGACTCCGGAAACCCTGACGCCGACACCGGTCCCACCAATCCGACCGAACCCGTCGAGGATCCCGATCGCTTTGCCTGTGCTGGCGAGTACCAGCTGATCTGCGACGAGGTCTGCACCAGCCCCAAGGTCGACCCGGATAACTGCGGCGGATGCGGCAACGTCTGCGGCGAAAACGAAGCCTGCTCCGGCGGCTTCTGCATGCAAGAGTGCCGCCCCGGCGAAAACATCTGCGATCGCGCCTGCGTCGACTTCCAGACCGATAACAACAACTGCGGCGGATGCGGTATCGCATGCGGCGAAGGCGAAGGCTGCGTCGAAAGCGCCTGCGTCCCCGCCCTCACCTTTGACGAGCCCGACTTCTGTGCTGGTGGAGGCCCCCCGATCCGCTTCGATGAAGTTGACGGTGATCTCTGCGCCGGCGACGTCGCCGAAGAGACCTTCCGCTGGGCCATGTGCACCTGCAGCGACTCCCGCTTCACCGCCGGCCTGACCACCGACGCCTTCGACAGCCGCGAAGGTCCCTACCTGCCCGGCTCCCTGGGCGGAAGCGTCGGCTCCAACGGCGACTTCAACACCAACAGCTTCGTCGACATCGGCGGCTCGGTCTGGTTGGGCCCCAACGGCTCCATGGGCTTTAACGCCGCCCAAAACACCATCCGCGGCGAGCTGCACGTAGGCGGACCGGACGCCACCAGCTCCGCGCTCACCACCGTCAACGAAGACGCCTTCATCGCCCGCTCGATCGGGGGCTCCATCGCCATCGAAAAGCGCCTGACCATCCCCCAATCCGGCATCATCGGCGGCGGCGTCTCCTACAACGATCTCGTCCGCGCGCCCGTCTCGGTCCCCGACCCCTGTGGCTGCGCCGAAGATGAGCGCGTGCCGGTCGAAGCGCTGGTCGCCCAACGCTCCACCTTCAATGACAACGACGTCATCGGCCTGCAGCCCAACGCGCTGATGGGCAGCAATTACAACCGCCTGGAGCTCCCCTGCGGTCAGTACTACCTCGACGGCATCAGCGTCGGCGGTGAGCTGGTCATCCACGCCACCGGACGCACCGCGCTCTTCATCGGCGGCGATGTCGACGCCGGCCGCCTGGTGATCAAAGCCGCCCCCGACGCCGAACTCGACGTCTTTATCGACGGCGCCATCAACGCCAGCGGCATGGAGCTGGGCTCGGCCAACTACCCGGCCAACACCCGCTTCTACATCAGCGGAGAGCGTCTCCAGATCACCAGCGATGTGCTCGTCGGCGGCTTCATCTACGCCTACCCGGGCCGCATCCAGATCGTCGACAACGTCGAGATCTTCGGGGGCCTCTTCGCCAACGAGATTCAGATCACCGCGCCGGTTGCCATCCACTATGACCGCCAGGTCCAGCGCTCCGGCGATGTTTGCGAGATCCCCGTCGTAGATCCCGACCCTGATCCCGATCCTGCCGACCCTAACCCGGATGCCGGTGACACCGATCCCGACCCCGACGCCGGTGATACCGATCCCAACCCGGATGCCGGTGATACCGATCCCGAGCCCGAGCCGGTCTGCTCCAGCCTTGATGAGGCCTGCTCCTCCAGCGGCGACTGCTGCGCCCCGCTGAGCTGCGAAGAAGGCTTCTGCGGAACCGCCTCCTGTCGCACTACCACCCAGCCCTGCGTCTACAACAGTGACTGCTGCAGCGGCATGTGCGCTCGTTCCGGCGACAGCGGCATCTGTATCGTCGGTTAACCCCTACCGCACGCCATACACACACCGCCTTCACCACGAGCCGGGCTCCCTCAGGGAGCCCGGCTCGTGGCGTTTTGCGTCCACAGATTACCTCACCCCCGGATAACCCACGGTCGTCTCTCGACCGCATAAAACCTCGTCCTTCCGCAACCCCGGGTCAGCCTCAGACATCACACGCCACAGGCTCAAGATACCCCACAGTCATTTCTCACCAGACGCCCCATCATCACCGCTCGATCGACACACATCCCTACGTCCTGCCCCAACGACCAAAAATCACCTCCCGACTGCATAGCCCCTGAACATCGCCCAACCCGCGGTCGTGCATCCCCCCCTCCAACTCCCCGGCAACAAAAAACCCACGTCCAATTCTAGACGTGGGTTCAGCTTCAAACCATCTGCACTTTAGTTATGAGATATCTCAAAGGCGGTTGCCATTTGCTGTCAACGTGAGCATCCCGCCGGGTCCCGAGAGCGTCGCATTCATCGCAAACACATTGCCCACGACCGTGCCATTCCCCTGGGCAGTTACCGTATATGCATTGCCGTTACGATCGGTCATGGGCAAACTCTGAGAGTCGATCGTAAATGTTGTATCACCCTGAACCGTCGCCCGAATATTGCGAAGATCATCCACCGAAATCAGCAAGTCCGCCGTTGTTCCCGCCGTCACAATAATGTTGGACGTGAAGGTTTGAGACCCCGAACCACTCAGCGTCGCCGACCCCTGATAGGTTCCGACGAAATGATCGGTATCAGGCTCACCTAACTCGCCACATCCCGACATGCACACACATACCGCCATCATAAACAGCACATAAAAATGCCCCTGCCTCACATCCATACGCATAACTTTCCCCACTTAAAGTTGCGCCGACCGCACAGCAGCGGCTGACATGGTTAACCCACATTGGTTTTGCGATGCCTTAGAGTTAGCGAAGTGAGCCGGCGACGTCAACACGCACCGCGGCGACCTCTCAGCCCACCGTCATCACACAACAGCCAACCAACGGTCTTCCTATGGCTCACATCGGCCCCTTGACCGCACGAAGCCATAACGTCGTGAGCCCATGTTGACGCCGAAGGCTACGAAGCCGAGAGCGTCTCGGGCATGGCGAGAAACAAAAGGCGATGCTCTCGCATCGTCGAGACGTTGCAACGCACTCCGCTGTGTTTTTGATGCAGCAGACATGACGTCAACGCTGGCTCACGGCTTGATACCAGCCCTCAGCCATGCGAGTCCCACGCGCGTTGACCCCCCAGCTCGACCACCGCGCCCCCTCCCTCGCCCTCTCGACCTCCCCCGCCAGCATGCTACATTGGCGCTCCGACCCCACGCGCTCCTTTTGTCTTCGCATGTCGGGCTCGCTGCCTTCGCCTTCCCCTGACTCGCCACGATGATGCCAAACATGCCCTCTCCTCGCCCACGCGCCGCCCTCCTGGCATTGCTCGCCAGCATCGGCCTGCTCTCCTCCTGCGAGCGCAAGGGCATCGACTCCACCGACGCGCCCCCACGCCCCGCCACCTCCCTCTTTCTGATGTCCGCGGAGCACGCCTGCGCGCTCGGCTCCGACGGAAAGGTCTGGTGCGCCGGTGCCAACGCCGCCGGGCAACTCGGCGACAACACCCACACGACGCGCGGCGAGCTCCAACCGGTCGAAGGCCTCCAGAACGCCGCCGGCGTCGCTCTCTCCCCCGTCCACAACAGCTGCGCCTGGGACACCGAGGGCGCTCTGTGGTGCTGGGGCGGCAACGAAAGTGGCCTGCTCGGCGCGACCACCGACGCCGACAACAGCCCGATGCCCGTACGCATCGCCGACCTTCCCCCGGTCACGGCCGCCGCGCTCGGCGCCTACCACGCCTGCGCCCTGAGCGCCGACGGCCGGGTCTTCTGCTGGGGCGAAAACCGTCGTGGACAGCTCGGACGGGGCTCCGCCTCCTCACCCGACCCCACCCCACAACCGGTTGAACTCAACAAAAAAGCCATCGCCCTGACCGCCGGCCTTGAGCACACCTGCGCGCTCACCGAGACCGGTGACGTCTTCTGCTGGGGTCATAATCGCCACGGTGCCCTGGGCACCAGCACCGAAGGCGACATCGCCCCGGCCCCTCTTCAACTGAAACTCTCCGAGCCCGCTCACGCCATCGCCGCCGCCGGCTACCACACCTGCACCGTAACTGGCCCGGAGCGCACCCTGACCTGCTGGGGCGACAACTCCTTCGGCCAGCTCGGCCTGGGCGACCGCCTTCCCCGCGCCGAGCCCACCCCCATCCCCGGCGCCCTGGCACTCGCGGAGCTCGCCACATCCGGGGCAGCAATCTGCTTCCGAACCATCGACGCCACGGTCTTCTGCGCCGGCGGTCCGCCCGACGCCCCCGCAGACACTGCAACCCGCTTCAACGCCACTCCTCTCCTCTCCCGAACCCGAGCCATGCACGGCGCAATGGGCGGCATCTGCGGCATCCAGGACGACCACCAGATCGCCTGCCGCAAACTCGAGAATGCCACCGACTAAAACACCTCATGCTGCCCCCCTTCGGGCAACCGTAGGTCACCCCTCAACCGCATCATGGCCTCACCTGGGACGACCCTCGGTCATCCTCACACCATGACCGTAGGTCGCCTCTCAACCGCATCATGGCCTCACCTGTGACGACCCTCGGTCATCCTCACACCATGACCGTAGGTCACCTCTCAACCGCATTATTGCCTCACCCGTGACGACCCTCGGTCATCCTCACACCATGACCGTAGGTCACCTCTCAACCGCATCATGGCCTCACCTGTGACGACCCTCGGTCATCCTCACACCATGACCGTAGGTCACCTCTCAACCGCATCATGGCCTCACCTGTGACGACCCTCGGTCATCCTCACGAACTGCCAGAACTCACCCAACCACCATGACCGTAGGTCACCTCTCAACCGCACAACTAACTCACCTGCGACGATCCACGGTCATCCCCACACCTCGCGACATCCCCTTAAAGCCCCCCTCACCTCCCGCACTTGCCCCCGTCTCGATTCGTCCCCACGTTCAACGCGCTCACCCTCCTCTCGACCCCGGAGCGCTCCGATGCACCCTCTTCACCTCCTGCGAAATATCTTCGTCTCAAGCGTGTTTCTTGTCTCCGCGGGAGCCTGCGCCTCTACCTCCCGTGCCGATGAGGAGCCCGCCCCCCCTCCTCCCTACACCGACCCCTGGGAGGGAGTCCCTCAACCCGACGTCGACGAAGACCCCGCCGATCAAGAGCCCGAACCCGACCCCGACCACCCCATAGAGGTCGAGCCCCTTGAGGGCCCATAACGCCTCACAATCCTCCCCACCAGGCCTGCCGATGTACCGCTCGCCATACCCCTCCCTCGCCATGCTTTTGCCCCTGGCGATGCTGTTCATGAGCCCCACCCTGGGAGCCTGCGCTACAGCCTCAACGACCGGCGCCCAGGCCGAAAAGCAAGCCGAAGAGCCCACGAGAAAACGTCGGCGCTTCTACGACCCCTGGGGCCAGCCCTTTGAGGAAAACACCCCCGACGACTCTCCGCCTCAGATCGAGTACGAAGAGCCCGACGAGCTCTAAGCGCTCCTCCGCCTCAGTCTCAGTCCTCGATCCCGTACTCCTTCATCCGCCGCCACAGAGTGGTGCGGCTGACACCCAGCGCGGCGGCAGCATCTTCGCGGCTGCCCCCTGCCGCCCTGAGCGCCGCCACGATCTCCTGGCGTTCGCTGCGCCCGCTCTCCCCACCGTTGCGCTCCACCTCCCGGCTGTCCACCGGCCCCTCGCCACGCAGCTCCGGCGGAAGGTCCTCGTACGCCAACACCTCTCCCTCCCCGACCACAAAGGCGTACTCGATCACGTTACGAAGCTCCCGCACATTTCCCGGCCACCCGTAGCTCTGCAGCGCCTCGAATGCCTCCTCGCTCAACCCCTCAATGCGCCGTGGCATCCCCTCCCGCGCGTTGAACTCCTCGATGAAGTGCCACACCAGGAGTTCAATATCGCCATGACGCTCCACCAGAGGCGGCAAAAAGATCGGAACCACCCGCACCCGATACATCAGATCCTCGCGAAAACGCCCCTGCTCCACCTCCCGACGAAGCGCCTTATTCGTCGCCGAGATCAGACGCACATCCACCTTCACCGCGTCCGTTCCCCCCACCGGCACAAAGCGCTGCTCCTGCAGCACGCGCAACAACCTGGCCTGCACCTCCAGCGGAATCTCAGCGAGCTCATCGAGAAACACGCTCCCACCATCGGCCAGCGCAAAGAGCCCTCGCCGGTCTTTGACCGCCCCGGTGAACGCCCCCCGCACATGCCCGAAAAGCTCGCTGGCCAGCAGCTCCGAGTTGAAACTCGCGCAGTTCACGGCCCGAAACGCACGCCCTTTTCGCGGCGAGAGTTCGTGAATGGCCCGCGCCACAAGCTCCTTGCCGGTGCCCGTCTCCCCGCGTACCAGCACGCTTACATCGGCCCGGGCCACACGCTCCAACAGCCCGAAGAGCTCCTCCATCTGAGGGGCCCCGCTGATCATCCCGAAAAAGTTCCTTCCCCGTCGCTGCGGCCGCTTGATCATCCTCGTCTCACCCTTTGCTCAGACCGAGTTTCATGTACGTTGCATCCGTTGCACCATGTTTCGTTTCAACACTTAAACGATTTCGAAACAATAGTGGAACAAAAAACCCCTCACGGACCTTCATTTTCTCAGGCGGATCCCCGAATCACCGCATAAAATAAGCGCATGCTCATTTTTTCGTCACATTGGCACGCATCTGGCAATTAGTAGAGTTCGACAACGCCTCGAAGGCGAACACACTCAACTCGGAGGTTTCGCATGACCATCAAAACCCGGCCTTTTTATGATGCTCGCACCAACACCCTGACCTACGTCGTCTACGACCCCGAGACCCGCGACGCGGTGCTCATCGATCCGGTTCTCGACTACGAACCCCACGCATCAGCGATGTGGACCGAGTCGGCCGACCACGCCGTTAACTTCCTCAAAGAGCAAAAGCTCACCCTCCACTACATCCTGGAGACCCACGCCCACGCCGATCACCTCTCCGGTGCCCAGCACGTCAAAGTCCACTTCCCCAAAGCTCGCCTGGCCATCGGCGCCCGTATCACCGAGGTCCAGCAGCTCTTTAAAAAGGTCTTCAACCTCCCGGACGACTTCCCCACCGACGGCAGCCAGTTCGACCTGCTGCTCGAAGAGGGCGAGGTCCTGGAGGCGGGCTCGCTGAAGATCGAAACGATCTACACCCCCGGACACACCCCGGCCTGCTCCACCTACCGGATTGACGACGCCATCTTTACCGGTGACACGATCTTCATGCCCGACTTCGGCACCGGCCGCTGCGACTTCCCCGGCGGCTCCAGCCAGGCGCTGCACCACTCCATCACCGAAAAGCTCTACAAACTCCCCGATGAAACCCGCGTCTTTGTCGGCCATGACTACCAGCCCACAGGCCGCGAGGTGCAGTTCATGAGCACCATTGCCGAGCAGAAAGCTAACAACGTGCAGCTTCCCGAGGGACGCTCCGAGGAGGATTTCGTGGCGATGCGCGACTCCCGCGATAAGACCCTCGCAGCGCCGAAGCTTCTCCTGCAGAGCCTGCAGGTCAACATCGACGCCGGCTCCCTTCCCCAGCCCGAAGATAACGAAAAGCGCTACCTGCGCATCCCCGTGAACGTCTTCCGCCCGGCCTCCACGCCGGATGCCGACCTGACCCTCGAGGAGGTCTGATCTCATGGTTGTCGAATTTACCCCCATCAGCGCCGCCCTCGGCGGCATCATCATCGGCCTTGCCGCCACCCTTCTTCTGGCCACCGAGGGTCGCATCGCCGGCATCAGCGGCATCCTTGCCGGCCTTTTTAAAGGCGGCTCCGACAAACTTGGCGCGCTGCCCTGGCAGGCCTTCTTCGTCGCAGGCATGGTCGGCGGAGGCATCCTGCTCCGCTTCCTCGCCCCTGAACTCGTCGCCACCGACGTGCAACTCAGCGCGGCGTGGCTCATCCCTGCCGGCCTTATCGTCGGCGTAGGCACGCGCGTCGGCAACGGATGCACCAGCGGACACGGCGTCTGCGGACTCTCCCGCTTCTCGGCGCGCTCCCTGGTGGCAACCCTCTCCTTTATGGCTGCCGCCATGATCACCGTCTTCATTACCCGCACCCTGGCCGTTGGAGCGTTCGGATGATTCGACACATCGCTATCGCCCTCTCCGGGCTTATCTTCGCCATCGGGCTGGGCGTCTCCCAGATGACTCGCCCCGAAAAAGTCCTTGGCTTTCTCGACATCTTCGGCAACTGGGACCCCTCCCTGGCCTTTGTGATGGGTGGCGCCGTGCTGGTCTACACCATCAGCTACCCCCTCATCTCCAAACGCCATCGTCCCCTCTTTGCGCCGCGCTTCTACCTGCCCACGCGTAAAGACATCGATAAGCGCCTGGTCATCGGTGGTGCGCTCTTCGGTATCGGCTGGGGCCTGGCCGGCTTCTGTCCCGGCCCCGCCCTGACCACCGCCTCCGGCGGCTTAACCTCCGCCCTGATCTTTGTGCCCGCCATGCTCGTCGGAATCCTTGTCGCCGACCGATTCTTTGCACCGAAAACCGCATGATGCAGCGCTGATCATCGGACGATGATGACCGCCATACCCCGGCCCGGATCCTCAACCTGAGGATTCGGGCTTTTTTTTATGACACAGGCATTCTTGTGCTTCGCTGGCATCACGTTTGCTTTACACAAGGAGACTCGCCGGACTTGCCCGGCGCCTCCCCCACGGAAACACCTCTTCCTACGGAGCACACGATGAGCGGCAACCCTTACTTCTGGCTCCCCCTGACCCTGGCCATCGGCCTGCTGACGGCCTGCTCCGGGGAGTCTGACCCCGTGCTTAAGACCTTTGAGAACGAGGGCGAGGTCTGCCTCAACCGCTTTAGCTTCGCTGATGATGCGTCGCTTGAGGTGGAGACTCCCATCGAGGTGATCGTCGAGCTCCCGGGCTGCCTCTCCTCGAGCTGCTCCTCCGACTCTCGGGCCTCCTGCCAGGTCGCGCTCGACGCGACCCACAACACCATCACCCTCACCTCGGAGGGCTCCTACCTGGACACCAGCACCGCGTATGGCAGCTGCACCGCTGACTGCGGCCTCCTCCACGCCGAGTGTGAAATCCCCGCCCTGCCCGAAGGTCAGTACACCCTGACCCACGGTCAGGATACCTACACCTTCACGGTCCCCTCCGAGCTCTCCGGATGCCTGGAGGCAAACGCCTCTTAAAGAGCATTGCTCCCCCGAGAGATGTCAATCTTCTGACATATCCACCTTAAATTTCTGAAGGGTTCACCATGCTTTCTACCCGCCGCCTCGCCATCAGCCTGCTCGCTCTCCCCCTCATCGTCGCCTGCAGCGAGGCGAACGAGGACCCCGAGCACATCACCTTTGAGAACGAAGGCACCGTCTGCCTGCACCTGGCCGACGACCCGCAGGACTACAGCGAGCGCCAGATCCCCTCGCTCAGCGTCACCCTGCCGGTCTGCCTCTCATCGAGCTGCTCAAAAGCTCCGCAGGCAAGCTGCCAGGCCAGCGTCGAGGGCACCACCATCACGCTCACCTCCTCCGCCTCTTACCTCGACACCAGCACCGCCGGAGGTGCCTGCACCGACGACTGCGGCCAACTCCAGGCCACCTGCGCCATCCCCGCGCTGGAGCCCGGCGAATACACCATCAACCACGGCGATGAGAGCTTCACGCTTCAGGTCGACGCCGCACAAACCCCCACGGTCTGCCATGGCGAGCAGCGTTTTTAACTCTGCCCGGCTTCCCAACGACCGTGGGTCACCTCTCAACCGCATAAACAGGGCATCTGATGCGACCCTCGGTCACCTTCAAACACGACCCTCGGTCACCTGCTACGACGGCATCAAAATGACCGTGGGTCACCTCTCAACCGCATAAACACGGCGTGAGATGCGACCTACGGTCACCTTCAAACACGACCCTCGGTCACCTCCTGACAGAGCATCAAAATGACCGTGGGTCGCTTCTCAACCGCTTAAACACGGCGTGAGATGCGACCTACGGTCACTTTCAAACACGATCCTCGGTCACCTCCTGACAGAGCATCAAAATGACCGTGGGTCGCTTCTCAACCGCTTAAACACGGCGTGAGATGCGACCCACGGTCATTACCCCCCAACGATGATCTGAGCTCAGCGCTTACGCACCGCCGCGCCGGTCGAGAGCATGATCAGCACATTGGAATCTTCGGGTTCAATGCGCTCGGTATGGCTCTGCTCCAGGTACACAAACGCGCTGGTGCGCTCCTCGGGCAGATACTCCGTCAACTCGGCCGGAATCACGTAGCGCCCGTTGTCGGCGACCTCACACACGATCGTCACATGCGAGCCATCCGCACCGCGGGCGTCCACATCCAGACGCACCTCGGAAGCATCGGCGTTAGGCGTCCAGCTCAGCTCCATCGCTTCGCCCGGAGCGATGGGGTCGTGCGAAAAATCGGCGGGCGCGATCGTCTGAATGGTGCGGTTGAACGCCGGAAACTCCGCCTCGACCTCCCCCTCGGTGCCCGCGGAGATCACGCGCAGCTCCGCCTCTCGATCAAACAAAAACTGCCCCACCATCCCCGAGGGCGGCTGATAGCACGAGCCGAATTCGCTCGGCGTATACGCCGCCGGGTTGACCGGATTGAGCCCGACCAATGTGACCGGACCGGCATCATATGCCGTGATCTCCGGCGGCTCGCTGAGCCCCTCGCCATACACACGGCAGCGCTCCCCCTGGGCCAGCGCCACGCGCGGGAGGCTCCCGCTCGTCTCACTCGCGCTGGCGCACACCAGCACTCCCCGCTGCTCCGAGGCCAGCTCCCCATCCCGGTAGGACTGCAAGTCCTGGGTGTAGACCAGCAGCGTCGGCACCACTTCGCACTCCCCGCTGGTCTTGTTGGCCCGCTGCCCCGAGGGACAATCATCGGGCACCACCACATCGCCGGCGTCATCCTCCACATCGGCGTCGGGACCGATGTCGTTTTCCACATCGGCATCATCACCGACGTCCGAAATCACATCGCTGTCTTCCCCTCCGTCATCCTCCACATCGCCGGCGTCCCCGCCCGCGTCCGAGACATCCCCCACATCCTCCCCGCTTACGTCGTCCTGCCCCACATCCTCGCCACCACAGCCGGCCACCATCACCGCGCCGCTGAGTACCGCGGCCATCCACCACATCTTTTCTCGCATGCTCTACTCCGCGCTTTCCTCAAAAGTTGGTCGCCCCCCACGTCGAGGCCCAGCTTGCTACGCCCCGGTGAAATGTCAAGCACGCTCACCCCACCCTCAAATCCCCAAAAAGCACGACGCCTCAACAACTTAGACTCATAACCCAACCTACTCCTCGGCATCCTTCGGTCACACGGCATACGACCTTCGGTCACCTTCAATCACGGCCCTCGGTCACCTCAAAACCGCATAAACACTCGACCGCCGACGACCCTCGGTCACCTCCAGACATGACCCTGGGTCGCCTCCAAGCCGCATATTTACTGCTCCAACCATGACCCTGGGTCATCTCCAGCAACGACCCTCGGTCACCTCAAAACACGACCCTCGGTCACCTCAAAACACGACCCTCGGTCACCTCCAATCATGACCCTTGGTCACCTCCATAAACGACCCTCGGTCACCTCAAAACATGACCCACGGTCACCCCCATAAACGACCCTCGGTCACCTCAAAACCGCATATTTACTGATCCAACCATGACCCTCAGTCACCTCCAGCAACGACCCTCGGTCACCTCCAAGCCGTATAAACACTCGACCGCCGACGACCCTCGGTCACCTCCCATCTCCCTCCTTGAACAAAAAGATCTAGACCCTTCGTCGATCCCGCCGCACCTTCTTCGACAAGCTATTAACCCACTCGCCCGGCCCCACTCGGGCCATCTTCTACACCCCAACGAAGGAGCACATCATGCGCGTGATGGTCATCGTCAAAGCTACTCCCAACTCCGAAGCCGGTACCATGCCCACCGAAGAGCAACTCACGGCGATGGGCAATTACAACCAGCAGCTCGTGGACGCCGGCGTGATGGTCGCCGGCGAGGGCCTGCACCCGAGCCGCAGGGGGGCGCGCGTGCGACTTACCGAGAGCGGCACCTCCGTCACCGACGGCCCTTTCGCCGAAACCAAAGACCTCATCGCCGGCTTCTGGATCTGGCAGGTCGACTCCATGGAAGACGCCATTGCCTGGGCTCGCCGCTGCCCCTCCCCCATGCCTGGCGAGGAGGCGGAGCTGGAGCTTCGCCCCATCTTTGAAGACGAAGATTTTGGCGAGGAGTTCACCCCGGAACTGCGCGAACAGGAGGCGCGTATGCGAGAAAAACTCCAGCAGAATCCGCCCTCCTGAACCGACGTGCGACCCCCTGTCGCATTGACCGTGGGTCGCCTCACACCCGCACTACACCTTGTGATCAGGCGACCCTGGGTCACCTCCAATCATGACCCAGGGTCATCTCAAAACACGACCCTCGGTCACCTCCAATCATGACCCTGGGTCACCTCCAATCACGACCCTCGGTCACCTCCAAACACGACCCTCGGTCATCTCCCAACCGCATAAACACTCGACCGCCGACGACCCTCGGTCACCTCCAAACACGACCCTCGGTCACCTCCCAACCGCATAAACACTCGACCGCCGACGACCCTCGGTCACCTCCAAACACGACCCTCGGTCACCTCCAATCATGACCCTCGGTCACCTCCAATCATGACCCTCGGTCACCTCAAAACATGACCCTCGGTCACCCCCAAACCGCATAAACACTCGACCGCCGACAACCCTCGGTCACCTCCCAACCGCATAAACACTCGACCGCCGGCAAACCTCGGTCATCTCCCTCCCCCGAAACCACAAGCCCGGCTGGCATCGCACCCACCTCCGTGCCAATCTTCACTCCCCACAGATCCCGCAACTTCCCCGCGCCAACCTGTGCCCCCACAGAACTCGCCACCGAGCCCACGATGCCCCACCTCCCTCAACCTCTACGCCAGACCGCCCTCCTCCTGCCCCTCATCGCCACCCTGACCCTGCTCAGCACCCCGGAGGCTGTCGCCCAGCCCACCTCCAACTCCCGCTGTCAGACCGTCGCCGCGATGCCCGCCCCCGGCGAGTTGTCGTCGCTGGTCGAGCGCCTCGACGCTGGCCACCCCACCCGAGAGTCCATGCAAACCCTGGAAGCGTGGCGCACCGGGGCCCTGGCCTCGTGCGAAGCCACTGGCGAGTTGCAAGACAACACGGACTTCAACGCCATGCGCCACCGCGCCGATTTTCTGCGCGAAGCCAGCGCCGCGCTGCCTCGCCAGGAAGACTACCACCGGCGCCGCCACGAGCTTCTCGACCAGGCCCTGGCCACGGGCGAACTCACCGAGGCCACCCTTGCCGGCCTTCGCACCGAGCTCGACTCCTGCTTCGACCCCACCTTTGCGAACCTTCCGGCCGGCGAAGGCGGCGCGGCCCAATTTCATGCCTGGAACACCCCCATCGAGCGCTGCTTCAGCGCCTTTGACATCGCGCTGCGCGACCACCTCAACGCCCGACCCTCCTCCGGCGCTCTTTTCTGGCTGCTGCTGACCGCCACACTCGCCCTCTCCACCGCCGGCGTGGGCATCGCTTACGCCAAACACCGCAAAAACGAGCGCCAGGCCCAGCTCTAACCCGAGCAATCGCATCCGAATCTGAACATCCGTTCAACATTTGTGATGAAAAACATGCCCTGAAGCACTGCTTTTTCGATGCGATGAAGCGCCCGAAGGCTCGCGAGCCTTTCGCGCCCTCATGGATGAAGAGAATCAAGGCTCGCGAGCCCTCCTCTCGCTCCTCCGATCCCGAAAAAAGGGCTCGCGAGCCTTTCGCGCCCTCATGGATGAAGAAAATCAAGGCTCGCGAGCCCTCCTCTCGCTCCTCCGATCCCAAAAAAAGGGCTCGCGAGCTCTCCTCTCGATCCTCCGATCCCGAAAAAAGGGCTCGCGAGCCTTCAACGCAACGTCCATCGTCAACGCCCGGAGCACCTGCACCTGCACCATCACCAGCTTGAGACCGAAACCGAGCACCTGCTCCATCACGAGCACCTGCCTGACCCCGATCGACGCCCGAACCTCGGAGCACGAGCCTCGCTGCGACCTGCCCTTTCGCGCCGAGGGTTTTCGCGGCATCATTCATCGCGAAGCCATCCAAGCTCGGCCCCGCACCCTGGCCGTCCGCCCGAAGTTCGCCGACGCAGCGCCTTAGCCTCTGGCGCGCACGTCGGCCTTATTTGAAAAACGCCGCTGATGAGGACTCCCATGCACCGCACCCACCTGCTCTGGCCCCTGGCGCTTAGCGCACTTCTTACGGCCTGCTCCGAGCCCGCCGACACCGAGACTCCCGACGCGGGTCTTCCAGACAGCTCCGAAGACGCTGGCTCCGACGCCGATACCGACACAGGGCCACTCCCCACCGCGCGCACCACCGACTGCGACGCGCTGATGCCCTCGTACTGCACGCTGCCCTGGCCCTCCAGCCTCTACCTTCAGGAGGACGAGAGCCGCCCCACCGGCTACACGCTGGACTTTGGCGCAGAGAGCCTCCCCAAAAGCCGCACCGGCCACATTGCCCCCGACGCCTACCGCCGCCTCGACGGCTACGGCCTGGGCACCCCCATCACCGTGCTCTTCCCCGACATCGACACCTCCCGGATGCCCGCCGAAGACTCCATTGAGCGCTCCCTCGAAGACGACGAGCGCCAGATCCTGCTTCTGCGCGTCACCGAGGAAGGCGTCGAACATGTGCCCTTCTGGGCTGAACTCGACTCCAAAGCCCCCTCTTCCGAGACACAGGTCCTCTACATCCGCCCGGCGGTGATCCTGGAGCTCAACAGCCACTACATCGTGGCCCTGCGCAACCTGCAGAACACCGAGGGGCAGCCCTTTGAGCCCTCCGATGCCTTTGAGGCTTACCGCACTGGCGAGGCCGCAGAGGATCCGGAGCTGGCCTGGCGCCAGCCCCGCTTCGATCGCCTCTTCGACATCCTCGAAGACGAAGGCGTCTCGCGCGACGAACTCACCCTGGCCTGGGATTTCCACACCGGAAGCTCCGAGAGCCTCCACGGCGATGTGCGCGCCATGGTCGACGATGCGCTCAGCGCCATCGACCAGACCCCGGTGGAATTCACCATCGATATTCTCACCGAAAACACCCCCGAGGAGCACCCGCACATCGCGCTGGACATCCTGGGCACCTACACCGTGCCCTCCTTTGTCACCCGCTCGGAGCGTGCTCCGGCCAAAGGCTTTCTGCTCAACCGCACCGACGAGGGCACCATCCTCCAGGACGGCACGCTGGAGGCCACCTTCTGGCTGCGCATTCCCCATTCTGCCCTCGACGGCACCCCCCACGGCCTTGTCACCTACGGCCACGGCATGCTCGGCAGCGGCGAAGAGATCACCTACGGCTCCAACGACACCGCGAAGATCGCCAACGAGAACAACCTGATCTTCTTCGCCACCTCCTTCTCCGGCTTCTCCTCCGACGACATCGCCCTGGCCAGCTCCGCGCTGCAGCACGCCACCTATTTTGAAGAGCTCGTCGACCGCATGCACCAGGGCATCGTCAACTACGCCGTGCTCACCCGCGCGATGCGCGAAGGACTCAGCGCGATCGATGAGCTCCAGCCCTTCAACATCGTCGTCAACCCCGATGAGCACTACTACATGGGCATCTCCCAGGGCGGCATCTTCGGGGCCACCTTCCTGGCGCTGACCCCCGACATTGAGCGCGGCCACCTGGGCGTACCCGGCATCAACTACGCCATGCTCATGGAGCGCTCGGTCAACTTTGGCACCTACTTCGCCTTTTTGAACCTGGGCTACCCCGACCGCGTCGACCAGGGCCTGACCATCGCCGCCATTCAACTGCTCTGGGACACCATCGACCCCATCAGCTACATGCGCCACATCCACCACGCCCCCTTCTTCGAAAGCAACAAGCGCGCCCTGCTCGCCCCGGCCAAAGGCGACTACCAGGTCGCCGTGGTCACCAACGAGATCGTCGCCCGCACCGACATCGGCATCCCCCTGATGGCGAACTACGACGTCGACCGCCAGCCCTACGCCGCCCCCACCACCTCCTACCCCCATGAAGGCTCCGGGGTGGTCCTCTACGACTTCGGAAACCCCTGGCCCGCCATCGGCCACCAGCCCCCCGAAGACGAATTCGGCGACCCCCACGGCCTTCCCCGCCGCCTCGAAGAGCACCAGCAGCAGATGATCGAGTTCTTCCGCACCGGCACCATCGTCGACGTCTGCAACAACGCCCCCTGCGTCTTCCCCCGCTGATCCTTTCAGCCAGCCCCCCAACACCACCGAAGGCCGGAGCTCGCTCCGGCCTTTTTTCATGCCCCCCCAACCCCAACACGCGCACCAAAAGCCGCCCTCACGAATTGACCAACATCGCCCCACAACACGCGCACCAAAAGCCGCCCCCACGAATCGACCAACACCGCGAACCACCGCGCCCCTCAACCACCCAACCACAAATCGCCCAACACCCGCGAACCACAGCGCCCCTCAACCACCCAACCACAACACGCGCACCAAAAGCCGCCCTCACGAATCGACCAGCATCGCGAACCACCGCGCCCCTCAACCACCCAACCACAAATCGCCCAACACCCGCGAACCACTGCGCCCCTCAACCACCTAACCACAAATCGCGCACCAAAAGCCGCCCTCACGAATCGACCAGCATCGCGAACTTCAACACCTTTGGGAAAGAGCCGCCGGCGCCTACCTTCTAAAAGCCTGCACAACCTTATCGAAACACCCGACGCCGAGGCCCCGATGAAGATCCTTCTGGCCACCGACCTCTCCCTGGAAGCCGAAAGCGCCGCACGCTGGGCCCTTGACCTGCGCGAGCGCATCCTCAGCTCCGAGCGCCCCGCGTCCCTGAGCGCCCTCTACGTCGCGCCCCCCGAGTATTACGCCATCCACGCCGGGGAGCGACTCTCCGAAAACCCCGATATCAACGCCCGTCAGACCCATCAGCTCCGCGACTGGTTGCGCACCTTAGACCCCCACACCGACGACATCGACATCCTCCTCGAAGAGGGCAAACCCGCCGCCGTCATCACCGACTACTGCACCAAACACCACGTCGACTGGCTCGTGCTCGGGACCAACGGAGCCGGCAGCATCAGCCGCGCCCTGCTCGGCTCCACTGCCATGAAGCTCGCCCACCGCGCCCCCTGCAAGACCGTGCTGGTGCAACCCGAACACGACACCCTGAGCGCGACGCCCCGGCTGAGCGTTGCCGTTGACTTTCTTCCCGGCTCCCAGGCCGCCCTCTTCAGCGGAGCACACCTGGCGCATCTGACCGGCGCGCAGCTCGATCTGGTGCATATTCTCCACGACACTCCCACCCCCACGCTCAACACAGGCCTGGTCAACTACCTCTCCCCTCAAGACATCGCGCAGCTCACCGAGCGCACCCGCGAAGGCCTGATTGAGCTCGGCGTCCAGGTCAAAACGCTCTACCCCGAGCTGACCTTCGCCTCCCACGTCTACACCGGCCCCACCGTCGCCACCCTCACCCACCACTGCGAGACGCAGCCCGTCGATCTTCTGATCCTGGGTAAAAAGAGCCGCTCCGCCCTTAAGGACCGCGCCCTGGGCTCGATCGCCAGCGCCATGGCTCGAAAACACCCCACCTCCTTGATGCTCGTGCCTCCTGAGGAACACCTCGACACCTGAGCGCGAAGCCCGCTCGGCTACACCTGCTCCGTCGACGCAGCCACCCTGGGACGCGTCGCCAGCGTCTTCAACTCCGGCGGCGCTTTCACCTCCAGGGTGACCTGCATGGCCAGCTCATGATGATGGTCGTCCATCTCAAGGGGGGCTGCAGCCGGAACCAGCTTCGCCCCGTGACGCTCCCACCACGCCTTTGCCTGCGCTGCATTCCAGCGATCGCTGGCCACGCACGCCTCCAGCGCCTCACAGAGCTCGCGCATCGTCGTTGGACGCTCACCAGCCTTGCGGCTCAAACACCGCATCACCAGATCTTCGAGATCCTTATCGAGCGCGCGCCCCACCACCTCGGAGGGCCGCACCGGATCTTCGTTGATCTGCTTGAGCATCACCTTCACCGCCGAACTGTCCTCATAGGGGTTCTGCCCGCAGAGCAGCACGTAGGCCACCGCCCCCAGCGCAAAGATGTCCACGCGCACATCATCGGCGCCCTGCCCCAGAATCACCTCCGGCGCCATAAAACCCGGAGAGCCCTGCAGGATGTCCTGACCTGTCAGCTGAACTTCGCGCGGAGCGTGAATGTCTTTCACAAGGCCGAAATCCAGCACTTTGACAAAATCCCCAAGCCCCCCGCGCTCGCCGACCACGATATTGCCCGGCTTGATATCCCGGTGAATCAACCCGGCCTCATGCGCCTCCTGCAACGCCCCGCACACCTGGCGCAACAGATAAATCGTACGCCCCTCATCGAGCGGCCCGCAGAAGTTCAGAAGCTCTAAGAGCGTCACCCCGCCGAGCAGCTCCATCGCATAGTAGAAGACCCCCTCGGTGGTTCGACCGTAGTCGTAGATCGTGATCGTGTTGGGGTGCTTCAGCTTGCAGGTCAACTGCACCTCTCGCTCAAAACGTCGCACCGACTCCCGGTCGTAGAGCTCCCCCTTGAGCAACTTCACCGCCGTGGGCCGCTGCAACATCGCGTGGCGAGCCCGATACACCGTGCCCATGCCCCCCTCCCCGATCTTCGTCTCCAGGGTATATTGCCCCAGACGCTGGGCCGCATCGATCACCTGCGCAAAGCGGCGCCGGTACGAGCGCGAGGTCCGCACCCCCACCAGCACCGCAAGTCCCAGCGCCAGCAGCGTCAGCCCCAGCGTCATGTTGCGCTGACGCTCGATCACCCCGGTAAAATCGGAGCGCGGCACCACCGTGGCGATCGTCAGCTCGCGCGGGCCAAGCCCCACCGCCCGAAACCCCGTCCAATAGCGCTCTCCCGAAGCCCGCACCTCCACGAGGTCCTGCCCGCTTCCCCCGTCACGCCACAGCTCCAGCGCCTCCTGCAACTCCCCCAGGCCCAACGCCGAGATCGACTTGAGCACATCAGCCCGAATCGCCTCCGCGGCCTCGTAGCGCCCGTTCGCCGGCAGGCCCATCACCGTCTCATCGCCGGCGAGTACGGCCACATAGCCGCGCTCGGTAGGGCGAATGCCGGTGGAGAAGGCCGAGACATCGCTGAGCATCACATCCAGCGCCACCACCTGCGCGCCTCCATCGGGCGCCTCAAAGCGCGTCGACGCGGTGATGCCCGGATCCCGGGTCGTAAAAAAGGTATAAGGCTCGGTCCAGTGCACCTGACGCACGCCGGCCGACATCGCCCCGATGTACCAGGGGCGTTTGCGCGTCTCGTAATCGCTCTTCTCCTCCCAGCGCTCCACCACCCTGCCATCGGCGTCGCGGCGCACCCAGCGCACCACATCGCCGCGCCTCTCCCGATCGACCAGACGGTTGACCCAGCCCTCCCCCTGCTCCAGGAGCAAATACTCGCGCCCCCGGGCGTCGGCGTAGAGCACCGAGGTCACCTGTTCAAGCCTTCGGAGCACGGGCATCAACCGCGCGTTCATCGCCTCGACATCACTCTCATCGAGGCTCAGCTCCCCCCCGGCTCCCCAGTCGGCAAGCACGTCCAGCTGGGTGGAGACCGGCCCAAAAAAGCGGTCGAGCTCGGCGTCGGCCCGCTCCACCGCCTGATCGATCGCCTGCTCCGAGAGCTCCTCAACCGCCCGGTACGAGCCGATCAAAAACACCATCGCCACCGCCCCGGCCGTCAGCAACGTGAGCAAGACGAGGTTGCGCACCAGCTGGTGCCGCAACGTTGTATCCCGCTTCCCCACGCCGATGTTCTCCAGGCGGCTCATCTCGCGCCTCGCAGCAATGGTGCTTCGTGGTACCGCTCAGACTCTCTTCAACCCCTCTTCCCACAACTCCAGATGCATATTGCGCCGCTGCTGACTCATCGCCGGCTTAAAGCGCGCATCTTCTTTCCACGTCTCCCGAATCGCGTTGAAATCACTGAATATCCCCGCACCCAGACCCGCCAGAAGCGCGGCCCCCAGCGCGGTGGTATCGGTCATTTTCGGACGCACAATCTCCCGATTCAAAAAGTCCGCCTGGAGCTGCATCAACAACCCGTTCGCACTCGCCCCACCGTCAACGCGCAACACCTTGAGCTCTTCGCCCAGATCCTGCTCCATCGCCTTGAGCAAGTCCACATTCTGCAGCGCGATAGCCTCCAGCGCGGCCCGTGCGATATGCGCCCGGGTCGTGCCCCGGGTCAGCCCCCAGATCACCCCGCGCGCCCCCGGGTTCCAATGCGGCGCGCCCAGTCCGGCCAGGCTCGGGATGAGCACCACCCCGTCGCTCGAATCCACCTTCCCGGCCAGCTCCTCGATCTCGGCGGCCGTCTCAAAAAAGCCCAGCCCGTCGCGCAGCCACTGCACCAGCGCGCCGGCGATAAACGCGCTTCCCTCCAGCGCATAGGTCATCTTCCCATCGATCTTCCAGGCCGCCGTCGAGAGCAGACGATGCCGACTCATCACCGGCTTATCGCCCGTATTCATCAGCAAAAACGCCCCGGTCCCATAGGTGCATTTCGCCTCACCCGGCCGGTAGCAGACCTGCCCGAAGAGCGCCGACTGCTGATCGCCGGCCATCCCGCAGATCGGCGTCCCATCGGCCAGCCCCTCAATGCCCTGAACATGGCCGTAGACCTCGGCGTTGCCCACGATCTCGGGAAGCATCGCCCCCGGTACCCGAAAAAGCTCCAGCAGGTCCTCGTCCCACTCCCCGGTATGCAGATTCATCAAGAGGGTGCGCGAGGCGTTGGAGACGTCGGTGGCATGCACCTTACCCCCGGTCAGCCTCCAGAGCAGAAAGCTGTCGATCGTCCCGAATTTGAGTTCGCCACGCTCCGCGCGACGTCGCGCCCCGCCTACCTGATCGAGGATCCACTCGATCTTTGTGCCCGAAAAATAAGGGTCGAGAATCAACCCGGTGCGCTCGCGCACCATCGGCTCATGCCCGTCGTCGGCCAGCTGCTGAATCCGCCCCCGGGTGCGGCGATCCTGCCAGACAATCGCGTTATGAATCGCCTCGCCAGTCTTACCATCCCAGACCACCGTCGTTTCACGCTGGTTGGTGATGCCCACCGCCACAATCTCTTCGGGCCGCACCCCGGCCTGCGCCACTGCCGCCTTGATCGTGTTGCAGGTCGAGCGCCAGATCGCCTCCGGATCGTGCTCCACCCACGACGGTTTGGGAAAGATCTGCTCAAACTCCTCGCTCACTCGTCCCACAACCTCAAGCGAGTCATCCATAATGATGACCTTTGTTCCCGTCGTACCCTGATCGATGGCGCAGATATAACTCGTCATACTCTCCCCGCGTCGCGGTTATCCAAACGTTCCCAAAAAGCTTTTAGGGCGCCGTGGGCCAGCGTTGATCTCACGTAGATCGCGGCATCGCGCACACCTCGTGCGGCGTGGCGAAGCCCCGACGATGTCTGGCCCGTCGCCCACGTTTTGCGCTTTGCCAGATTTCATCACGCTTGTCCTCGCATCCAACGGCATCAACTTCTGCTCATGGCTTATGGCGTTTATAAGGGATTCAATCTTACCAGCTGGCCGCTCCTCTGACTATGAAAGCGCCGCCTCACCCCACATAAAAACGCCCCCCGAATTCACTGAACTCGAGAGGCGACGACTCACACGCATCCGGCATCACCAGGATGCGATCGCTTATTTTGCGTCGGCGATCTCAAAACTCTCCGGGTGCTTGTCGCGCTGGCCCCGCAAATGGATCTTCTTCTCGAAGGTTTTCTCCAGATCCTGGATCGTCTTGCGCTCCGCGCTCAGCATATGCGAGACGACCTCGGAGTTGGCCTCCACGTAAATGTCTTTACTGGCGAAGGCACGCGCCTCTCGCCGGATCTCACGCACGATCTCGGCGCTCACCGTCTCGGCGCTCTTGACATGCCCTAAGCCCTTGCAGCGCTCACACGGGTCGCACATGTACTGGACCAGCGACTCCCGCACCCGCTTGCGCGTCATCTCCACCAGACCGAACTCCGAGATGGCCAGCGAGTTGGTCGTCACCCGATCTTTTTTGAGCGCGGCCTCCAGCGTGCGGTAGACCTTCTCGCGGTTTCGGGCATCTTCCATATCGATAAAGTCGATGATGATGATGCCCCCGATGTTGCGCAGCCGCAGCTGGTAGACGACCTCCTCGGCCGCCTCCAGGTTCGTGCGCAAAATCGTCTCCTCAAGATCGGAGCCGCTCCCCACAAACTTGCCGGTGTTCACATCCACCGCGGTGAGCGCCTCGGTCTTATCAAAGACAAGGCTTCCACCGCTGGGCAGGGGCACCTCTCTGGCCAGCGCCCGGTCGATCTCCACCTCGATGCCGTACGCATCAAAGATGGGCTCATCGGCACCGTACATCTCAATATTATCGGCGAACGAAGGCATATAATGCTTCGTAAACCCGCTGACCCGCTTGTAGGCCTCTTCATCATCCACGATGAGCTTGCCCACATCGGTGGTGAAAAGGTCGCGAGCAGCCCGCAGGAGCAAGTCCGGCTCCTCGTTGAGCAGGTAGGGCGCCTTGACCTGATTGGCCTTATCGAGGATGTCGGTCCACAGCTTGACCAAAAGCTGCATATCGCGCACCAGCTTATCTTCACTGATGTTCTCGCTGACGGTACGCACGATAAAGCCGGTGCCCGGCGGTCGATTCTCCTCGACGAGCTTGCGCAACCGCTTGCGCTCCTTCTCCGACTCAATCCTCCGGCTGATTCCCACATGCGAGACCGTGGGCATAAACACCACGTAGCGCCCCGGAAGCGAGATATGCCCGGTGAGCCTGGCACCCTTGGTACCCATCGGCTCCTTGGCCACCTGCACCAGAACCTCCTGCCCCTCCTTGATGCAGTCGGAGATGTTGATCTTGCGGCTGATCTTGCCGCGGGAGGGCGGCGGCCACTGATCGCCGTCTTCTTCCAGAAGGTTGATATCCTTCTCAAAGTTATAGAAATCGCTTACGTGCAGAAAACCCGCTTTCTCCTGGGCCACATCCACAAACGCCGCCTGCATCCCGGGAAGCACGCGCAACACCTTCCCCTTATAGATGTTGCCGGCCACCCCGCGGTCGCGGCGGCGCTCCATATAGATTTCGCTCAAGAGCCCGTCCTCGATCAGCGCCACGCGCGTCTCGGAGCGGGTCGAATTGACCACCAGAATGTTGGACATGTCACCTCATCGCGAACCCCCGCGTGTCCTCGATCATCTCACCGGCAAGCCGTCCTCCTCGAAAGCGTCCGCGTCCTCCAAAAGGTCGCCGACCACCGCCGAGAAGACGCACCGCCACCGGGCGTCGATCACGACACACAAAAGCTCGTCTCTATCGGGTTGAATCGCGCTCAAATCGTCAAATTTCGCTCGGGCGTCCCGAAACACTCGCCGGCCCAGGCCCGCTCTTCACCTGCCTGACCGGCGCCCTCTCCGGGGCCCTTAACACCTTGAAAAACGTTGATAAACTCGCTGCTCACAGCCCCCGAAATCACCTCATCCGGAACGCCGGAAGGCATGCCACAGCGCGCTCTTCTCTTCACCCCGAGCTATATCACAGCCCCAGATCGCCGACTAGCCACGATCCTTTTGCCCTACTTTTTTGCCACCTCTGGAGTAACGCTTAACCAGGCGGAGAGCCCTCGCCACGCCACAACGCCCGATATCTCCCCGAAATCAACGCTGGCACGCCATCTGCATTACGCTCTCCCACCTGAGACGGAGCGGCGAATGTTCCCCAACACTCCAGAGCGCTCCCGGGTTTGCGACGGGCACCCCGCTCCCCACGGGGTGCCCGCGCCTTTTCTTGTTTTTTTAATGACAAAATAACGACCGCCCCCAGAGCTCCACCTCCCTTTTTACGCCCCCCCCCAAACCCGAGCGCATCCAGCGCCGGGGCGCTCGCCGTCCCTGCATACGAAAAGATCCGAGCGCATCCAGGGCAAAGTCCAGCAAGGAGCAAGGAGGAAGCTGTGGCAGCGCCACCGCGACGACGCAGCGACGACGCTGGCTTTGTCCTGGGGCGCTCGGCAGCGCCGCTCGGCACTCCCGCATACGAAAAGATCCGAGCGCATCCAGGGCGGCGTCTGACAAGGAGGCAGGGATGAAGCTGTAGCAGCGCTACTGCGAATCCCTGTCGACGCCGTCAGCGTCGTCCTGGATGCGCTCGGCACACAGGCACTACTGTTGACAAG
Organism: Lujinxingia sediminis; assembly: GCF_004005565.1. Taxonomy (NCBI): domain Bacteria; class Deltaproteobacteria; order Bradymonadales; family Lujinxingiaceae; genus Lujinxingia; species Lujinxingia sediminis. Next base: position 386,184 of record NZ_SADD01000002.1, read on the forward strand.
CGGCCAACAACCCCCTAAACATTGAAATTATCGTCATCGCGAATAGTTCGCCCCTCGACAGTGTTCATCTCCCACGAACACCTCGAAGCTCGCACGGGCCTGTCGCGCTCGTCGACGATCCAACACGCTTCAATCCTCCGCGCCGCCTCGCGCTGTGCTGCCCGCCATCCTCGGCGCAACGCCCACGCAAACGCATTTCGGCGCAACCCCCGCTCGACCGCCTCACTCCCCGTCTTCCACCCCAGATCCTACCCACGCGCCCCCATCACCGGCCCCCGACCTCATATGCACGGTCTTCTGCCCTGATCCTTCAAGGCGCCCCAGATCCCTCTCGTTTTCCCCACCCTTTTCTGATCCTGATCTGTCTATCTTCAAGACGCCCTCCCAAGGAGAACACCCCGATGAATCTGAAAGAACTCAAGGAGAAAAAGATCGGCCAGCTTACGCAGATGGCCAAAGAAGCCGGCATCGACGGCGCCGGCAACCTGCGCAAGCAAGAGCTGATCTTCGCCCTCCTGCAAACCCAGGCTGAAAAAGACGGTTCCATCCACGGCGAAGGCGTCCTGGAGATCCTCCCCGATGGGTTCGGATTCTTGCGCGCCCCGGACTACAACTACCTGCCCGGGCCCGACGATATCTACGTCTCCCCCAGCCAGATCCGCCGCTTTAACCTGCGCACCGGCGACACCGTCAGCGGCCAGATTCGCCCGCCCAAAGAGAGCGAGCGCTACTTCGCGCTGCTCAAGGTCGAGCAGGTCAACTTCCAGGATCCGGAGCACGCCCGCGAGAAGATCCTCTTCGACAACATCACCCCGCTCTACCCCGAAGAGCGCCTGCAGATGGAGACGGCCAAAGACGGCTTCTCCACCCGCATCATCGACCTGCTCACCCCCATCGGTAAGGGCCAGCGCGCGCTGATCGTCGCGCCGCCTCGCACCGGTAAGACCGTCCTGATGCAGGACATCGCCAACGCCATCGGCGACAACCACCCCGACGTGGTTCTCATCGTGCTGCTCATCGATGAGCGTCCCGAAGAGGTCACCGACATGCAGCGCTCGGTGCGCGGCGAAGTTGTGTCGTCGACCTTCGACGAGCCGGCCCAGCGCCACGTGCAGGTCGCCGAGATGGTCATCGAGAAGGCCAAGCGCCTGGTCGAACACAAGCGCGACGTCGTTATCCTCCTCGACTCCATCACCCGTCTGGCCCGCGCCTACAACACGGTGGTGCCCCCCTCCGGCAAGATCCTCTCCGGTGGTGTCGACTCCAACGCCCTGCACAAGCCCAAGCGCTTCTTCGGCGCGGCCCGTAACATCGAAGAGGGCGGCAGCCTCACCATCATCGCCACCGCGCTTATCGACACCGGTAGCCGCATGGACGAGGTCATCTTCGAAGAGTTCAAGGGCACCGGTAACTCCGAGCTGCACCTGGACCGCAAGCTCATGGAGAAGCGCATCTTCCCCTGCCTGGACATCAACCGCTCGGGCACGCGCAAAGAAGAGCTGCTTATGGAAGACAGCCAGCTCAACCGCGTCTGGATTCTGCGCCAGCTTCTGCACCCGCTCAACGTGGTCGACTCGATGGAGTTCCTCATCGACAAGCTCGGCAAGACCGACTCCAACGCCGACTTCCTCCAGTCGATGAGCGGCTGATCCTTGACGTAACCCCCTGAGAACGCCCCGGAGCTTCTGTGCTCCGGGGCGTTCTCATTGCACTGACCTCCCCCCCTCTCTGATTGTTGGGCCTGAGCCGAATCCCATGTTCGAAAAACTCAAAGAAGTCGAGGCGCGCTACCACCAGCTCAACAGCCAGCTGGCCGACCCCGAGGTTGCCTCCGACCCCAACACCTTTCGAAAGATCGCCAAAGAGCAGGCGCTTCTCCAGGAGGTGGTCACCACCTTCCAGCGCTACCAGAGCGTCGAAGACGAGATCGCCGAGAACCGCGAGCTCCTCTTAGAAGATGATGATGACGCTATTAAACAGATGGCCAAAGTCGAGCTTGAGCGCCTCAATCCCGAGCTTGAGGCGCTGGCTCAGACGCTCAAACGCCTGCTGCTTCCCCGCGATCCTCTTGACGACAAAAACACCTACCTGGAGATTCGCGCTGGGACCGGTGGCGACGAGGCGGCGCTCTTCGCTGCCGACCTCTTTCGCATGTACGCGCGTTATGCGGAACGACTGGGCTGGAAGATCGAGATCGTCTCCACCAATGAGACGGATCGCGGAGGCTTTCGCGAGGTCATTGCGCTGATTGAGGGCGATAGCGTCTACAGCCGCCTCAAGTTTGAAGCCGGCACCCACCGCGTCCAGCGCGTGCCCGACACCGAGAGCCAGGGCCGCATTCACACCTCGGCGGTCACCGTAGCGGTGCTGCCGGAGGCGGACGACGTGGAGATCAACATCCAGGACAACGATCTCAAGATCGACGTCTACCGCTCCTCCGGCCCCGGCGGGCAGTCGGTCAATACCACCGACTCTGCGGTGCGCATCACGCACCTGCCCACCGGGCTTGTGGTGATCTGCCAGGATGAGAAGAGCCAGCATAAAAACCGCGCCAAAGCCCTGCGTGTGCTCCAGGCGCGGCTTCTGGAGCGGGAGCGCGAGGAGCAACGCCAGGAGATCGAGGCCGAGCGTCGCGGTCAGGTGGGCTCCGGCGACCGGTCCGAGCGCATCCGTACCTACAACTTCCCCCAGTCGCGCATTACCGATCACCGCATCGGCTTTACCACCCACCGCCTCGATGAAGTCTTGAGCGGAAACGTCGATGAGCTCATCGATCCGCTCATCGCGCACCATCAAGCTGAAGCGCTGCAGAACCTGGAGTAAGAAGCGCGGAGCCGGTCGCCGACGCTACTCCAGGCGACGTTTGATGCGGCCGCTGCTGCCGTCTTCAGCCTCGATGCGACCGGCCCAGGACACGCGCAGCTGCGAGCTTTTTTCGACCCCGGCGCGGTTGTCGACCATCGCCTCGGGCCAGCGCACATCGAGGATGAGCGGAAAGCTCGCCAGGGCCTCCTGGTTGCCCAGGCAAACCCCTCCGCCGGCCTCCCCGGCGACGTTCTCGGCGATCTTCACGTCTTCAATCACCACGCGAAACGGAAGCTCATAGCCCGGCTCACCGATGCGTTCGGCCAGCTCCCGATCCGGGACGCTGACGGCCAGCACCCCGCCGCCGCACTCGCCGGCGCGGTTCTTAAAGAGGCTGCAGCCCAGCATCACCTTCACGCTGGCGTTGATCGCGGCGATTCCGCCTCCGCCGCCAGCGGCCTGATTGGTGCTAAACACCACCGACTCAAACTTCGCCTGCCCGCCGCCGCGTACCAGCACCCCGCCGCCATGACCATCGCCGGCGCGGTTCTGACTGACCTCGCCACCGTCCACCTGCAGCATCGCGCGGCCCACAGCGGCGAGTCCGCCGCCATGTTCGGTGGCCAGGTTGTTGAGCACAGCCACATCATGTGATTTCACCAGCGCGGCCTTGCCATCGCGCCCGATCGCCACAATCCCCCCGCCCAACTCGGCGCGATTCTCAAAGATCATGCAGCGCCGCTCTCCGGTGGCTCGAATGACAAGACGCCCGCCCATCACTGCGATCGCCCCGCCGGCACCGCGCGCATCATTGCCATCAAACACCGTATCGACCACCCGGGCCAGCCCACCATCGAGCCCCAGCGCTCCTCCCCAGCCCCGGGTTGTCTCGCTGTCTTCCGACCCGCCAATGGCTCCCAGCGCGCGGTTGCGCTGCATCATGCAACGCTCCACCACAAGCGGTTTGGCGAGCTCTTCTGCCCAGATTGCGCCTCCCCGCCCCGCGCGGTTGCTATCAAAAATACTCGCGACGACCTTCACCACGCTGCGCCGGACGCGCAACCCGCCCCCGCGCTTGGCCGAGGCGTTGCCTTTCCACATACAGCCCACAAAGCTGATATCGCGCCCGGGCAACTCCTCACCGGCGTCCTGTACCTTGACCGCCCCCAATGAGAAGCCCTCAAAGGCGCAGTTGATCACCGCAAGCGCGCGACTTCCCATCACCTCCATCCCCCGCTGCGCCACGCCCTCGCGCCCCACCAGATAACATCCTATCACCCCCTGCGACTGCCCGGCGCGAATCTTCAGCGCGCAGCGTTCCTCACTCGGCGCAAGAATCGTCACCCGCTCCTCATGATCGGGCATCGCCTGGGCGCGTAACCATGCCAGCCGCGCATCAACGCTCTCCCCTCCCGGCATGCAATCGTTGACGATGACCACCCGGTCCGGCACCTCCAGCGCCTCCTGATAGACTCCGGGACGCACCCGCACCACCACCGCCTTCTTCTGCGTGACCACCTCCCCGAACGCTCGCCGCACGCCCTCGGCCAGCGAGGTGAAGGGCCGACGCATACTGCCATCCGACACCTCCCCCGGCTCGCCATCAAACGCACCATCGACATAGACCACGGGAGCAAGCTCCATGCCCGGCGGCACATAATAGTCGAGACGCTGCGCCTCCTCACGCACCTGCTGGCGAACCTCCTCTTCATACTTCGCGCGGCGCTTCTCGCCGGCCTCGTCATGCACAAAGGCCATCACCGACTCGCTGGCCCCCTCCTCGGCAAACACAACCTCGGCCGGTGGCTTGCCGAAGTCGAGATCCGCGCCAACCTCAATGGCCTCGGGCACCTCCTCGGAGCTGCCGGCGAGCATGTCGGCGCGCAACATCGGGGTGCGCCTCACCTCACGGCCCACATGCTCCACACGCCGCTCCAGCTCCTCGGCGTCTTCGGCGCGCTGGCGCGCCACATCCCGAAAGATCACGCCGACGCCCAGGCTGAGCATCCCACCGAAAAAATACAACGCGGCGCTGCCCAGCGGATGCTCGCTCACACACTGGCTCCAGCCAGCACTCTCCAGAGCCAGATACTCCGGCATCACCTCGGAGAGCCGTGCCGGCAACACTCCCAGGCTGCCCAGCCAACATCCCACCACCGGGATCAGGCCCACCGCCATCAGCAGGGCTCCCAGTCCCAGACAGCGCCACATCCACGCCCGCGCTCTCTGCTCCGCAACTCCCATCACTGCCTCCCGACCGCGCCCATCAGTAGCGCCTTCTGGCAAGCATCCACATCGACATCATCACACCCACCCCACCTGTCGCCGCCACCGCGGCAAGACGCCCCGCCCCGGCAAACACATCGACCGCCTCTCCTCCGAACGCCTCTAAACTCGCATACGCGCTGGAAACTGGCACCCACCAATTCGCACCGGCCCATCCCAACGCCGCAAGCTGCGCTCCCACCACGCCTGCCACGACCGCCCAGGCCATCGGGCGCGCGCGCATCGCTGTCGCCACGAGCACACCGCTGCCCAGTCCGCTGAAGAAGAGCGCCAGCAACACCAGCGCCAGCCATCCCACCGGCGGCGATGAGGCTCCCATCATCACCGCCACCGCCACAAACCCCGCCGTAAACAGCACTCCCAGCAGTCCCGTCGCTCTCAATGCTCCCATCACCTGCGAGGTTGCGCCGACGCCCAGCGCCCCCTCCCGCACCCAACGCCCCCACTCCGAGCGCACCTCCCCACAGGCCACCCACGCCCCGGTCCCATAGACCACAGCCGACATCGCCTCCCACGCCTCCTCCCCCCCGGGCGAAATCCCCATCACCCCCAACGCCAGAAGGGGCCCGGCACACACCCACGCCCAGCTGCGCATACCCCCGGCCAGCAACGCCTCCAGCCGGCGGTCCGCCAACACCGCCGCCTCATACCCGTCCCACCTCATCATGCCACCTCCCGGGCCACAGCCACCGCCCCGCCCACCGGCTCCACCCCCTCAAGTCCCACTGCGCTGCCGCTGATCGCAAGCACCGCCCCACCTCGACAGACCTCCTTGAGCACCTTGAGCTTCACCTTACGGGCGGCCTCATCCCCCTCGATCATCACCACCCAATCCCGCGCTCCCAAAAGCGCGCACTCCCCGACCTCGACCTTCCAGCGTGCCAACGCGTCGAGATCGCGAAGCCTTCGGGCACGCACCTCGCCCAACCCCAACGTGGCGATCATCGCCTCGACCCGCTCACCGCGCACCTCCACCGGCTCATCACGAAGCCCCAGCTCGGCGGCGTAGCCCAGCAACCGCCCCACCTGAAGTCCCTCGTAACGCCCACCACGCTCCCCCCGGACATACCCCACTGCATCCCTTTCGCTCCGAGCCCCCCGAGCCTCTCTTGCCGCAGCCTGCTGCGCGATCAACGCACTCATCACCTCGCGGCAAGCCTCATCACTCCCCCCCACAAACGCGCGTAGCTCTCCGGCCCTCACCTCAAAACTAACCTCGTGCATGGTGCCCGACGCCCCCGCATTCACCCTGAGTTTTGTTGCCCGAATCACCATGCTACCCTCCGCCACGCGCCGCATCGGCCGCGCCGACCTCACATCTCCCTACGCCAACAGCCTGCCTGCTATGACCTCTCGCGACCAGCTTCTCAAAACCCTCCACGATGCCATCGCCGCCTGGAATCCGACCGACGATCCGCTGACCTGGCCCGAGCAGCGCGTCCTCGACCTCGCCAGGCCGCTCTTCAACTACCAGTACACCCACAACCTCGCCTACCGCACCCTCTGCCGCAACCGCGGCGTGGGTCCCTCGGCCGATCTTCGCCTGGAGCAGATCCCGGCGGTGCCCACCGACGCCTTCAAAGCCCTCAACCTCTTCAGCGGCCCGGAGAGTGTGCGGACCTTCCGCACCAGCGGCACCACGCAGGGCGCGCGCGGTCAGCATCATTTTGCCACCCTTGAGCTCTACCGCGCCGCCCTGCACCCGACCTTTGTGCGCTTCTGCAACCCGGAGAAGTCCGCGCTGCGCCTGATCATTCTGGCCCCCTCCCCGGCCGATCTTCCCGACAGCAGCCTCTCCTTTATGCTCGGCGAGCTCATGGAACGCTGGGGCGCACCGGGAAGTTGCTTTGTGGTGGAGCTTCGCGAGAACGCCTGGCACCTCGATCCCACCACCCTGGAGCGGGCCCTCGATGAGGCCAGCACCGGCACCACCCCCACCATGCTGCTGGGCACGGCCTTTGGCTTCGTTGAACTTCTCGATCGCACCCGCGCCTGCTGGACGCTCCCCGAAGGCTCGCGCCTGATGGAGACCGGCGGCTTTAAGGGACGCTCGCGCACCGTCGACAAGGCCGACCTCTACCGCCTCTTCGAAGAGCGCCTGGGCATCCCGGCGTCGCGCTGTATCAGCGAATACAGCATGACCGAGCTCTCCAGCCAGACCTACACCGACGCCCTGGCCAGCCCCGAGCCTACCGGTCGCCTCTTTGCCCCGCCCTGGCTCAACCTCTCGGTGGTCGATCCGCTCACGCTTCAGCCCTTGACTGAGCCCAGCACCACCGGCCTGATTCGTTTTATCGATCTTGCCAACCTCGACAGCGTCATGGCCATCCAGACCTCCGACCGCGGCATCCTCCACCCGGATGGCTCGCTGGAACTTCTGGGGCGCGCGCCCGATGCCGAGCTGCGGGGCTGCAGCCTGACCATCGAAGAGATCGTCGAGGGCGTCGACCCGCGCTGAGTCGCGTCCCGGAACGCTCAGAGCTCGGAGCACTCCACCACCCTGACCCAGCTCAGAAGGTTGGCCTGGCCATCATGCCACCAGCGCAGCGGCACCTGCTGCATCTGGCCGGCTGGCGCCACGCGCGTCGCCCCCAGCGAGGCGACGCGCTCCACAACGCCCGACCGCTCCTGCCAGGCCCCGGCCAGCGCCACCCCCTGGACCTGCCCCTCGCGGACGCCCACCGCCCGGGCGATATCGTCAACCTCATCGACCCGGTGCAGGCTCACCGCCTGCGGTGAGGACTCACCCGTCTCAAAGGGCTCCGCGGCCAGGCGCACATAGCCCACCCCGCGCACAAAGACTGCCCCGGTCATCTGAGCAAGGGTCAACGCCTGCGCCCGCGCCGAAACCGCCCCTTCATCAGGGGTATCGGCCCCGAGACGCACCTCAACCTGGGCGATAACTTCGGCCAACCTTTCGCCAAAGGCCCGACACCGCTCTTCTTGACCAACAAAAATCACCGCCCGCACCGAAAAACACCCGGCCTGACGCCACATCACCACATCTTCGGCGATCTTCTGCGCCTCCCGGCGAAGTTCGATCGTCGGCCCGTCGATCATCACCGCAAAACTGACGCGATGCCCGTAACCTACCACCCGGGCGCCTGGCACCCGGGCGCGTACTTCACGGAGCGTTTCGTCGCTGCCGCTGACAACCACCACCGGGGCCTCGCGCCATCTCTCCCCCTCCAAAACCTCCCATCCCGCGAGCTCGCACACCGTCTTCCCGAACGCCTGCCCTCGCCGCGACACCTTCACTCCCTGGGGCACCCCCATCATCGCTCCGAGCAGCACCGGCCCGACCCCCGCCCCGGGAAGCGCCGGCCAGATATGACTCACCCGTTGTGGCCACATCAGATGCTGGCCCGGCCCCACCGCCTCAAGCTCGCGGCGGAGCGCTTCGGCGGCCCCCTCCACCTCCCAGCTCCGCATGTGCATCGCGAGCCCCTCGCGCGCCATCGCCTCCGGCCACCCGTCGGTGACCATCGCCTCAATGAGCGCATCCTGCTCTGCGTTAAGCCGTGCCACAATCGCGCGCCCCGCCTTCACATCCACTCGCTGCGCCATACTCACTTCGACTCCTGATCGCCTGCCGTCCGGGGCACCTCGTCGGCGATGGTCGAAGGGACGGCGGCCGAAGGGGTGCCGCCCGCCCAGGCGTCTTCCAGCCAGAGCACCACCTGCGCGCGGTCGACCCGCTCGCCAACTCCGGCGCGCACCTTCACCGCCTCAAAGGGCGTAAGCCAACGCGCCAGATCCTCGGGCCCCTTCTCCTCAAAGATCCCCCGGAGCGCTCCCAGCTCCACATAGATGCCCCCGCCGCTTCGACCGGCGAGCATCCCCTCGAGCCCGCGCCCCTCCATCAGACCGCCCTCGGTCTGCGGACTACGCTCCCAGCGGTTGGCATGGTCAAAGGCCACCGCGCTGTCGACCAACAGCACGTGATCATCGCCCAGAATCAGCGCCCACTTCAACTCGCCATCCTCGATCCAGGCGTACTGAATCATATGACGAATCACCTGGCGCTGCAGCTTCCCGCGGCTGACCTGGGTGAGTGAGTTGAGCATATCTTCCACCGGACGCCGCTCCTTGATCGGCAGGAGCACCGCATCCCGCGTGCTCTTCAGCCGTACCAGCCGGGCCAGCGCCTCAATGCCCTCCTGCTCAAAGAAGCTGCTCTCCAGTCCATAGATCACCACGAGCGCCTGACCGGTGAGCTGGCCGACGACATTGCCCATCACATCGACGCGAAGCTCCTCATTGAGCTCTTCGATCCATTGGTCGAGGCGCTGACGATCATCGGCCGAGAGCGAAGAGCGCACAAACTCCGCGAAGCGCTCCGGCGAGGCCGAGATACGCACCGCGCCGAGCACTCCGGGACGCACCAGGCCGCCGACCGGGGGAAGATCGCCTGCGGCCTCTCCCAGATCTTCGATACTGGTGGCCACCCCACGTACACCCGGAGTGCCCACCTCCAGCTCCACCTGGCGCCGGGTCGCATCGAGCCCCGCACGCACATGCACCCACCCCAGCTCACGGGCCATCCTCTGCGCCAGAATGCCGGCCTGGCCTTTCCCGCTAAGCCCCTCGGCCAGCCTGCCAGCCGAGATCATCGCCGAGATCGGCCGCTGTTGACTCGTCGTCAGGAAACGCCGATGCCCCTCCACCTCCAACGAGCGCTCCCCCAGGGCCAGCACATCCTCATCGAGGCGCGTCTTCGCCTCCTCATCCACAAGCCAACCCACCGCCCAGCGCCGCGCGTCCATCACCGCCCAGCCCTTCAATACCCCCCGTCCATCATGGAGCCGAAGCGCTCGTTGCGCCCCCTCCACCTCATGCGCCCGGGCCTCCATGCCCCACAACTCGCCAGCCTCCTCAACCTCGACGCCCGGCTGACGCCACCCGGCCAACACCACCTGCCCGTGCGCCAGATACCCCACCGCCGGTAGCCCGGCCCCGGCCCCCACCGACGACCACACCTGATCCAAGACCACCCCTTCAAGCGCCTCACCAACCACCGGGGCCCGATCCATCACCCCATTCAACGCGCTCTCCAGCGACGAGAGTTCCTCGGCAAAGATCACCACCTGCGCCGTCTGCGGGATCATCTCCCCCAGCAGTAACGCCCCCTCCTGGCCGGTCGGCGGGGCCGGCCTCTGACACCCATCACATCCCGCCCCGGCCAGCATCACCAGCACCAGCAGCCCCGCGATACCGCGCGGCAACACCCCGGATCTCATCATGTTCATCGTGTCCTTCAATCGCTCTTGGGACCATTCTCCTTTACGACTATACTACAGGGAAGAAGACACCGACCACCGCCCCGGTGATCCCCTGCTCATCCCTGTAGCGCCCGCCGGGCGCCTCGACTTCCTCAACCGCGAGCCGCCTGTGAAGAGCACCCTGATCGAGCTCCCCCCTGACTCCCAGGGCCTTGACGAGGACAGCATCGACTTCATCCGGGCAAACTCCGTCGAGGAGCTCGCTCAAAAAACCGCCATCAACTCCCAGGCGGTGCTCAACCGCGTTCTGCTCCCCGGAAAACGCTTCGGTGTCTACCACATCCTGGGCTTTGTGGCCGCCGGTGGCATGGGAGAGATCTACGCGGCCCAGCGCCTCAAAGAAGACGGCTCCCGCTCCCAACCGGTCGCCCTCAAAGTTATCACGGCCGAGTTCGCCAACGACTGGCGCATCATTGAGCGTTTCAAGCGCGAAGCGCGTATCTCCAAAGCCATCCGCTCCACACACGTGGTTCGCGTCTACGAGTTCGGCGAATCCCCCGACGGCCACGCCTTCCTCTCCATGGAGCTGCTCACCGGCGAGGAGCTCTTCGACAGCCTGCACCGCAATCGGACCATCCCCGCCGATGAGCTCGCAAAGCTCGCTCTGCAGGTCCTCAAAGGCCTCCACCAGATCCATCAATCGGGCTTTGTGCACCGCGACATCAAACCCGAAAACATCTTTCTGGCCCGCACCCCCGAGGGCGATGAGGTCGTCAAAATCCTCGACTTCGGGATCGCCAAACGCGCCGACCAGAAGTCCGATCCCCTCTTAAGCGTCGTCGGCCAGATCTACGGAACCCCGCAATATCTGGCCCCCGAGCAGGCCGTAAACCCCGACGTCGACCACCGCGCCGACCTCTACTCGCTCGGCGTCGTCCTCTACGAATGCGTCACCGGAAGCCTCCCCTTCGATGGCGACTCCTCCTACGCCCTGATCCTCGCCCACCAGAGTCAGGAACCCCCGCCCTTGCCCTCCTCGGTCGATCCGGAGTTTGCGGCGATCATTACCCGCGCGCTCGCCAAAGATCCCGACGATCGCTTCCAGAGCGCCCTGGAGATGGGTCAGACTCTCAAGCGCTGGCTCGACACCGACCACTGGGCTCGCCAGCGTCCGGTAGCGGACATCGGACACACCCCGCCGGTCATCGACACCTCGATGGACGATCTTCTCTCCACCTCACCGCGCCCCCCCACCACCGATGACAACCTCAACCTCACGCTCATCGGCGCTCCGGCCCACGCCCCCGAACATGCCCCTACCGCGGTGATGGCCCCGGAACATCGCGAGCCCGATCGGACCGACACAGCCGATCGGGTCGTCGGACCGCCCCCCGAAGACTCCACCGAACTTCGCTCCCCGCAAAGCGACGCTCCCCTCTCGGCGGCCGACGCCCAGAAAGCCCAGATCATCACCGGCATTGCACTCGGCCTGATCATCCTGGCGATTGGCTACGCCCTCTTAACCTGGGCCTGATCAGCGCCGCGTCGCAAAGGTCGCGCTGCCACCCGGCGCCACAAAGACCTCCGAGCGATAGAACTTCAGCTCCTCGATCGAATCCTTGATATCGTCGAGTGCCCGGTGGCTCTGCTCCTTGCGCGGCGGCATCGCCACCCCGGCCGGATACCACCGTCGCACCACCTCCTTGACCGAGGAGACATCGATGATGCGGTAATGCAGGTAGTCTTCAAGGCGCGGCATGTACTCCGCCAGAAAACGGCGATCCTGCCAGATCGAGTTCCCACACAAAGGTGCGCTCTTCGGGCCGCAATGCTCCTGCACAAAGGCCAGCGTCTGAGCCTCGGCCTGCGCCAACGTCAGCTTTGAGGCTTTCACCGCCGCAGTCAGCCCGGACTTGCCATGGTGCTCGGTGTTCCAGGCATCCATCGCGTCGAGCACCTCGTCGCTATGATGAATCACGAGGTTGGGCCCCTCGGCCACAATCTGCAGCTGAGAATCCGTCACGATCGTGGCGATCTCCAGGATCGTGCACGTCTTCGGATCCAGCCCGGTCATCTCCAGGTCCACCCACACCAGATTTCGATCACTTGCCATGCGCCCTGCTTTTTCAATGGTGAGTCGTCGTGCTGCGCCGGCGACCATCGCCAGCGCACTGCCCCCTGCCCTACCAGCCCCCCTGCAACCAACGCAACCTTCCCCATTCCATCCCGCCACGGCATCCTCTACACTACGTTACACCACAACCTCTCCCCCCTCCCGTGGCACCTCCTATGGCGATCTCCCTGGCAGACTTCACTCTCAACCGTCCCCTGGGCCGTGGTGGCATGGGCGAGGTATGGCACGCCACCCATAACCCCACCGCTACCGAAGTTGCGATCAAGATCATCACCAGCAAGCGCGCCACCGATCCGCACTTCTTAAAAAGTTTCCACCACGAAGTTCGCTCGGTGGCCCGCTTGAGCCACCCCGGCATCATCCGCGTCTTCGACACGGCCACCGTCTCGGCCGCCGAGGCCGCCCAGGCTCCCTCGCTGCTCACCCCGGACTCGCCCTACCTGGTGATGGAGTTGGCCACCGGTTCACTGCGCGAGTTCTCCGAACAGGCCCTGAACTTCGCGCAGCAGCGCGGCATCCTCCTGGCCATCCTCGACGCCCTGGCCCATGCTCATGCCCGCGGCGTGATTCACCGCGATCTCAAGCCCGAAAACGTCCTGATGGTGCACGGCCCGGCGGGCCCCACGCTGAAGCTCTCCGACTTCGGCCTGGCCCACGCCCTCGACGATCATCCCGACGCCGGGCAAAACACCCGCGTCGCGGGCACCCCGCGCTTTATGGCCCCCGAGCAAATTCTGGCGCGCCTTCGCGACCAGGGCCCCTGGACCGATCTCTACGCGCTGGGTTGTCTGGCCTTCTGGCTGGCCAGCGGCAGCCCGCCCTACTCCGGTACGACCACCGAAGACATCCTTCACGCCCACCTCCACCTCCCCCTTCCCCCGCTGGAGACAGACGCCGATCTTCCGTCTCCCTTCGGGGCCTGGATCGGGCGCTTGCTCGCCAAGCACTACGCCGATCGCTACCAGTTCGCCGCCGACGCTGCCTTTGACCTCCAACGCCTGGCATCCCCCTCCCCGGCCTCCCCGCTTCCCCCGCTGCCCTCGATTCCCACGCCCTCGCGACGCCCGCCCACAGCCACCCCCGAGGAGCCCACCGAGCTTGAGGCCACCCTCACTGCCCTACTCGAAGACGCCACCTTCGACCCGCCGGCAACGCTCTCCCGAGCCCCCCTGGACACCTCGCACACCCACGCTCACGGCCCCCTCTTCCCGCCCACCTGGGAGTCTCCTCGCGACCGCATCGCCCTGCGACCCGATCACCTGCGCGGCACCGGCCTCGGCCTCTTCGGGCTTCGCCCCATCCCTCTGGTTGACCGCATCCCGGCCCGCGACGCCCTCTGGCGCGCATTGCGCGAGGTCCACACCACCGCCGTCCCCCGGGCCCTCGTGCTCAGCGGCCCCTCCGGCGTGGGGAAAACCCGCCAGGCGACCTGGCTCTGCCAGCGCGCCCACGAGCGCGGTGTCGCCTTCGATCTGCACGCCCCTCACAGCCCCATTGCATCGCGACTTCAAGGTCTACCCGCACTACTCAACGACCTCTTTCGCTCCCACAACCTCCCCCATGACGCCCGCATCGAGCGCGTGCGCGACACCCTCAGCCGCATCGCTCCCCTGGGCCCCGATGAGCTCGCCGACTGCATCGAGCTCGCCGCCTTAAGCGCTCCGGGACACCTCCCCCGAAACCACCCGGCCGCTCAGAGTAGCCCGCGCCAGCGCTACGCGCTGATCGCTCGTACCCTCAAGCGCATCTTCCCCCACCGCCCCCTTATCCTTCACCTGGACGATGTCCACTACGGCCTCGACACCCTGCGCTTTGCCCTCTTTCTGCTCGATCTCCCCGAGGAGCTGGCACCGTCCACCCTCATCGTCGCCACATCTCGCGATGATCTTGTGGCCACACGCCCCGACGAAGCCCTGCTGCTCGATCGTCTCAAGGCGCATCCCCGCAGCAGCGAGCTTGCGGTGGAACCCCTGGCCGAAGACGATCATCGCACCCTGGTCCAGCATCTGCTCGGTCTGAACAGCGAACTCATCGAAGAGCTCGTCGAGCGCACCCGCGGAAACCCTCTCTTCGCCGTACAGCTCGTCGGCGATTGGGTCGCCCGCGACATCCTCACTCCCTCTGCCGAGGGCTTTCATCTGCGCCCCGGCGAGCAGGCCCCCTTGCCGGACTCCATCGACGCGCTGCTTCGCGACCGTATCTCGCTGCTCATCGCCTCCCTGGGCGCTGCCCATGAAAAAGACGCGCTCTTTGCCCTGGAGATCGCCGCCGCACTCGGCCAGGACATCGACCCCGGCGAATGGCAGGCCGCCTGCATGAACGCCGACGTGATCATCCCCCGGGATCTTCTCGAACGCCTCACTCTGGCACGCCTGGCCGAAACCGCCCCCGACCGCTGGCGATTTCTGCACGGCGCGCTGCGCGAATCCCTCCAACGCCTGGCCTCCGAGCATGACCGCTGGGCCGAGCACAACCTTCACTGTGCCCGCGCGCTGCAGGCTATCTATCCGGACATCACCCCGGAGCTCGATGCCCGCATCGGCCGCCATCTTCTTACCGCCGGCCACCACGCTGCAGCTCTGGAGCCGCTGCTTCGCGCCGCCGAACGCAACCGCCTCACCAGCGACTTCGCCAGCGCCCTGCAGCTTCTCGACCTGGCCGAAAACGCTCTCAGCCATCTCCAGCCCCCCGATGACGCCATCCACCTGCGCCTGACCACCGGCCGCGCCCGCACCCTGGTCAAGCAGGGCCACTCCGACCGCGCCCAGACCCTCATCGACGCGCTCCCCTCACACCCCGACCCACGGCTCGACGCCCAACGCCTTTTTACCGCCGGCGTCATCGCCCGCACCCGCGGCGAAATTCGCACCGGCCTGACCCTGGCCACGGACTGTCTTGAACGCCTCCACCCCCTGGCAACCTCCGACGCTCCACAGGCCATCGCCCGGGACTTCGCCAAAGCGCTTCAGCTCTTCGCTGATCTCAACTACTCCCGCGGGCACCTCGACCAGGCCAAAGACGCCTACCACCGCTCCCTGCTCTGGGCCCGGCGCGCCGACGCCCTCTCCGACCAGGCCTCCAGCTGGCTCGGACTGGCCTCCGTTGCACTGGCCGGCGCACACCCCCGCGATGCACTCACCCCCACCCAGACCGCTCGTCGACTCTACGAAGAGACACAGGATCTCTACGGCGTGGCTCAGTGCGACAACGCCCTCGGTGAGATCTACCGGCTGCTTCACCAACCCGGCGAGGCCCTGCATTTCTACCAGCTGGCGATCGATACCCTTCAGCGCATCGGCGTCTCTCAAACAGGCTCGATACGCTTTAACATCGGAATGTGCCTGGCCTCACAGCTCGACTTTGTGACCGCTCGCCCCCACTTCGAGCACGCCCTCAACGCCATGGAAGCCGCCAACGTCTCGGGCTACCTGGGCGTCGCGCATATCGCTCTGGCAGCCTGCGCCGCCTACACCCCCGACTATGACGCCTTCGACCATCACCTCCAGCGCGCAAGCCTCGCCCTGGTCAGCTCCGGGATGGTCAACCTCGACACGGCCACTCTGGCGGAGCTTGCCACCGACCAATGCCTTCGCCACCACGATCCGCAGCGCGCTCGGGCGGTGGCCTCCATCGCCCTTGACCAGCTTGAGCGCCTGGGCCTCGACGCTCGCGTCGCAGCCCTGCGCACCAAACTCCCCCCCTCCTGAGTCTCAGAGCGCCGGGAACCCCGCATAGACCCGATCGTGAATCTCAATGCTCTGCTCCGGCCAGATAATGTCCCCAACTTCCCAGAACTGATTGTTGGTGATGCGACGGCGACGCATCTCCAACTGCAGCTCCCCGCCCAGATAAATCCTCACGGTCGCGTAGCTCTCCCCGTAGCCGTGATCCGAGAAGTAGTACACCCCCACCCGGTACCGCACCCCACTCTCCGGCTCATTGAGGTTGATATTCTCCGGCCCCCACCCCGTCACATTATCAATATCGAGCCCGGGGTTATCGTTGGTGGCGCCCGCCACACCCCAGTCCGGGGTCTTGTTCTGCCAGTGACAATCCCACGGTGCGCTATTCCAGTCCCCGCCACGCCCGTCGCGAAGAAGGTGCAGGTCCACATCGCTTCCGCTGCGATCGTCGCGCCTGGTGTCGCGAGGCGTATCCCAGACCAGCTGCACATGAATATCCCGATCGGTACGCGTCTGGATCACCATCCGTGCCGGCTCGCAGGAGCGCGTACCCTCGGCATCGATCACATGCAGTTCGACCACATAGCGCCCCACAAGCTCCAGATAGAGCCGTTGTAACGAGGGGTCTCCGTTCTCGGTGAGCGAAACCGCCGTATCTCCCGGTCGCTCCGCCAGCGTCCACTCATAACCCACCACCGGTTGCCCGTCGGCCGCAATGCTCCCGCGCCCCGTCAGCTCAACCGTCTCCAGCGGGCGTCCCAAAAACTCACCGCGCGGCGCAGCCTCGGCGCCTCCCTCGAGCCCTCGCACCCCGATCTGAGCAATCGGGCAAGCCGGCGGCGCGCCCTCACCCACAAGCTCAACCTCGCGCTGGGGCTCCAGAAGATCATCGCTGTTCAGACGTACGCGCCCCCGGTACTCCCGCGACTCCGTCGGCGTAAACACCATCGGGATGAGCACCGTTTCCCCGGCGGCCAGCACCCGCTCTTCGCCGTTCGCATCTGCCGCGTCGGCCATCGCAAAACCGCCATCGCCCTCAAGCTCCTCTACCCACACCCGAGTCTCTACCTCGCGGCTGCAGTTGGTCGCCCGCAATGCCCGCTCAACCGGCCGCCCCCGCTCCACCATCCCGAAGCGAAGCGGCCCCACCGGCAAGAGCTCCAGGCAGGGAAGATCCGTATTGGCCAGAAGCTGAATCTCATGCTCAGCCTTCTCCGGATCATTGGTGCGTACTCGCATCACCCCCTGCACACCCTGATCGCTCTCAGCCCTGTAGCTTACCTGCACCAACACCGACTCCCCCGGCAAAAGCTCCCCGGGCAAACCGTCGAGAAACTCCGGGTAGTGCAGCTCAAAAGGCCCTTCTACGCTCACCGACTCCAACTCCAGACGCGCACGCCCCACGTTGATAAGCTCGGCATCACGAAACTCCTCCTGGTCCGGCGCCACGTCGGCAAAGATCAGACGAGTCGGCGCCTCCAATTCGGGCTGGCCATCAAACTCGTAGGGGCTCATGTCCCAGGGCACGAAAAAATCGCTGTAAGACACCACCACATCATCGGAGGGACACCCCGACAGCAGCAGCGCCAACATCCCGAGAATCACACCCGAAACCACAGCCGGTTTATGCATGTTCTGCTCCGCGCTCATATCGTTTTCGCTCGCCAGCTCATACCCTCAGGGTGCCGACGCTCATAAATTTCCTAACACGGCCCGATAGCTGTGCAACATTCATTCCCGACGCACATCGCCACGCTCGCCATCGCTGGACTTCCCGCCGCAAACACCATTTAGTAAGCTCTTATACCACATTGACAGTCGCAGGGATAAAATATGCCGCACCCCGGCCACCACCCTACCCACATCATCACTCGCCACGCCCCTCGCCAGCTCCTGATCTTCGTGCTCATCACGAGTTCACTCACTGTGGCCTGCGCACCCAATTACGCCTCCACCACGGCCTCCAGAAACGCACCAGCGCTGCTCAAGCTCGACGTGGAGCCCGACACCGCCGAGATCTACCTCAACGACGACTACCACGGCGTCGTCAACCGCTGGCGCGACCACACCTTAAACCTCACTCCCGGCGCCTACCGCCTCGAACTCCGAGCTCCGGGCCACATCCCCCAGCGCTTCGACCTCGATCTCCCCGCCGACCAGATCACCCGCCTGCGCCTGCGCCTGGAGCCCGATCTTCACAGCCCCGAGCCCGCAGACGACGCTCCCTCCACCGACCCGCTCCATCCGCCTTCTCCCCCTGACTCCGGCTCCCCCGATCTGCCATGACATCCTCCTCGCTCGACGCTGACATCCGCTCGCTTCCCGCACTGACAAAAGCCCTGGGGAACCCCCAAACCTCCATGGTCATCCTGCGTCCCGACGGCCACTGGCACCTCGAGCAAGGCAGCACACTCGCCTTCCAGAACACCCCGCTCTTGCCGACGACCGTCAACCGCATCCTTGAACATCTCGACGCTCATGGCCCCTCAAGCTGTCTGAGCCGCTGGTGGATTCAACCTCTGCCCGGCTCTCCACAGCCCTTCGCCCTACTCACCCCCCGGCCTGATATCGCCCTGTGTCCCCTGACTCAGAACACCCGAGAGCTGCTTCGCCCCCGCCTTAGCTCCCCCATCAACGGCCTGATCTTCAGCCCCACTGCCCTCCCACGTCAGAGCCTGCTCCTGTGGCTGACCACCCGTCTTCCCCATGAACTCCTGCTCTACGTCTCCCCCGTCCCCCCGATCGCGCCATCCAGCGTCCCCCTGATTCATCTTCAGCCCCCCCACGATCCCCACAGCCGCGCCCACCTGGCCCGACTCGCCAACAGCGCCTCCGCGCTGATGTGGGACGCACCTCTCGAAGCTGCCGATCTGCCGCTGCTCTACTCGCCACACAGCCCCGGCCACCGCTGGCTTGCCACCGACCTCGACCTGCTGCCCACTCGCCACAAAGACGCCATCCTCCCCCATATTGACCTCCAGATCGGGCTGCAGGCCAAAAACAACACCGCCTCCATCACCTTTTTGGCCACACGCCGCCCCGAGGGCTGGGCGACCCTCCTCGATCTGGAAGAGCGCGACGTTGCCGTCAGTTTTCCCATTCCTACAAACCGCGCCAACGATCCTACATCTCCGCTGACCCACACCCACCCCACCCGCGCCGAGATTTCCACGGCCGCTATCCTGCAAAGCGGTGAGATCGACCTCGACGTCCTCTCAGGCGATCCCCTCGACCGCCAGGAAACGCTTCAAAATATCACCGCCCCCAACCTCCAGGGTGAACGCCTCGATCGAACCCTCTCCCACCTCAAGGCCGACGTGGACATCGACGCCATTGAGATCCCCGACATCGAACTCGACCAGCTCCGCCAGACCGTCGAGAGCAAGGTCGCCCTGGACTCGCTTCGGGAACTGCGTGCTCAATCTCTCCACCGCACCGATGACACCACCGACGATACCCCCATCGAAGCCACCGATGAGATCGACGTCCCCGAAGCCATCGCTCGCCTCCACCACCAACGCACCTCCAAAGAGTGAGACGACGCAACATCTCGAGGGCTTCCAACTCAGCTGCTGACCTGCTCCACACGCACCCCCAGCCTGCCCTCCACCTCCACGAGCTCACCGCGGGCAATCTCCTGCGCGCCCACCATCAAGCGCACCGCAGCGCCCACCGGCGAGCCTGTCTCCAGCACCTGCCCCACCACCAGCCGGCTGAGCTGCCCGAGTTCCATGCGCACCTCACCCACCACAACCTCCACCTCAACCTCGGCACGTTCCACAGCCTCACTCATTGCAACCTCCCTGGGTTCATCATCACGCTCGGGTTCATCTACACACGGTTCACCAACCTCAAAAACCCACTCACGTCCCTCTCCCTCCCGCAAGGCCCCGGCCCAGCGAGCCTGCGCTCCAAACCTGAGCTTCGCGCCCAGACGCACGCCCTCCCTCCGCTCTATCGCCACGCCAGCCATCACCACATCGCCCGGCTCAAGCCCCCGGACCTCCTCCAACGTCAGCCCCACACACCCCACAGACAACCTGCCTACCCCGGGCATTGCTGCCCAACGTGCCAGCTCGGCCGCCGGAGCACGAAGCTGACCACGCACCATCCGCACAAGCGACCAGGGCATCGCCAGACGAAGCTGACCGCGAACCTCGCCACACGCCACCTCCAGCACCCACGCCACATAGGGCGGCCTTGAGGCCCGCATCAATTCCACCTTCGCCCTCCCCGCCAGAGGGTTAACCCCCCAGGTTACCTGCGGCCAACCACAACGTCGCATCGCCCCGGAGAACACCTCGCCAAGCACACAGCACACCGCCCCGTGGGCCTGCTCTCCGCCCAGATGCCTCAGCTCCAAAGCCTCAAGCCACCTGCGCGCCAGCCCCTCATCCACCCACACAAGCCCCCGCTCCCACCCCGGCATCACCCGCCACCAGGTCGAGGCGCCGGCGCTCAACGTCTCCCCATCATCGTCCCAATGCACCCCCACCCGGGCTCTCCCCACCCCGCACCAACGCTCACCGATCGAGGCCTCCATACCTCGGAGCACCTCCTGCCCCAGCCTCTCCCCGCCGATCACCTCAACCATATCAGCCAGCGCCTGCGCCTGCGCCTGAGTCACCGAGGCCAGCCGCATCCGATCCCAGGGACGCACCTCTCGGCTGGCCAGCGCAGCCTGCACACGCGCTCGACGCCCCGCCCCGGCCTGCGCCGCATCGATCACCGGGCGCGTCTTCGCATCAAGCGAGGGCATCGTCACCGTCGCCTCATCCGCCCCGGCCACCTCCACCGCGGCGCGCGCTGGTCTCCCGGGCCCGGCCACCGCGTCAACCCGCACCGTCACCGCCTCCAGAACCTCAGAGACCACCACCGTCGGCTCATCGTCGAGCTGCGCCTGATGCTCCCTGCGCATCTCCTGAAACCACCCGGGTAACTCCAACAGCTGCGTCTTCTCATCCACCTCAGACCTCATCATCACTGGCGTTGAACATCCAAACACACCTCCATCCTCTCCCCGAGCGCACAGGCCACCTTCATGCTGGCGTTTTGCTGCTCTTCACGCCCGCGGCGGCGCTACGTCACCACCTCAACCGCGTTGAAGCGCACACCCCGGGCCCCCGCCCCGCGCACCATCTCCGACTGTGCGCTCAACAGCTCCCGCGCCAGCCCCTCGTCGCTGGCCCGCATCCGCACCGCGTACCCGTCATGCTCCTTGAGCAACCTCACCCGCAATGTGCCTCGCCCGGGTACATCCAGCTCCAGAAACATCACCTTTCGCCCCTGGGCGTCCTCACCAGCCTGGGCGGCCTTGACCATCGCCTCCACGATCTCCCCGAGTTCTGCCGGCCCCTCGCCGACACCTTCACTTCTGGCCTCCCCCACATCCCCCACTCCGCGCTCCGGCCGAAATCCCTCCTCCGCCATCGCCGCCGCATCCTCCCCACCCTTCACATCACCCCTCGCGCAGCCTTCCTCGAGCGCCTCTCTCCTCCCCTTCACCCCCTGGCCGTCCCACTCGTCACCGCGGACCCGACTCCCCTCGGCTCCCCACTCCTTATCGCCCCGCTGCACCGCCCCCTGCTCCACCGCCCGCTCGTAGTAATCCCCCTCCAGGCGCGCATCCTGCTCACCGGCAAGCCGCCCCCCCTCTTCTGCGGCCAGGGCGTCCTTCAACGGCACATCCTGTGATGGCGCATCCTTGAAAAGCGCATCTTTTGAGGGCGCATCCTTTGAGGGCGCATCCTTCAAGAGCGCCGCAAACGCCCCCGGCTCCCCACCCCGACCGTCAGCCTTCGCCCCCGGAGGCACCGCCCCCCGGCTCCCCCGCACCTGCGCCCCATCTGGTGTCGACTGCCCGATCTTCAGCCCCATCAAACGTCCCTCCAATAGCAAGGCACACGCATCCCATCCCTGCGCTCACCTCCCTATTATCGAGCACCACGCATCAGTCTTGCGTCAGACCCCCGAATTTTTTGCAAAAAAAAGCGAGGCCCTCTCAGACCTCGCCCGTAAAACGCCCGGTGCACCTCCCTCAAAGGGAGGCTTCACCACAACGCTCAGAGAAGATTGATCACAAGCCCGCTCAACACCTTCGGATAGAAGAAGGTCGACTTCTGCGGCATCTTCCCGCCCGAGAGACACACCCGGTTGACCTGCTCCACCGGTGTGGCGTTCATAAACACCACCATCTGATGGCCTGGCTCATCGAGCGCAGCCCGCGCCTCCGCCCAACCCTTGACATAGGAGAGGTTCGACTTGGCCTCCTGCGCGGCCCGATCGATGCCCAGCATCCGATCGAAAAGCGCCTCATGAAGCACCGCCACATCGAGCCTGCGCACCTCCTCGGGCGTCTCCTCATCGAACACCGGCGCATCCACCCCGCCCACATACTGCACCAGCAAAAGCGCCTTATCGGCCTCCATCGCCACCACAAAGCTCGGATACTCCCGGCCGGCCGCCTCCAACTGCTCCCGCAACCCATCGAGATCGTCCAGGAGCTCCCATCCCAGCTCCTCCACCCGGTAGAGCCCGGCGTTCTCGAGTTGCGCGCGCAGCTTTGCGCCCTCAAAGCCCTCGACCGAATGCACCACCCGGTGGGTCGGAAACACCTGCAACCCCGGATCGTGCATATTGACCAGAAATCCCATCACAAACTCATAGGGCGCATCCGCATCGCCCTCCTCGGCCACCTCGCGGCGAAAATCCCGATACGCCAGCGCCGTCTCGTAGCGATGATGCCCATCGGCGATCAACAGTGGCCGCTCTTTAAGCCCTGCGGCCACCGCCTGTTGCACCTTCGCATCGCGCACCGCCCAGAGCTGATGGCGGATCCCATCCTCGGTGCGTATATCCAGCGCGGGCTCCTGCCCCTCCGTCGCCCCGTAGAGCGGTCCGTCGACCTCCCCTTGCTCATCATCGTAGAGAAAGAAGATCTGGCTGAGGTTGGCATCGGTGGCCTTCATCAACTCCAGTCGGTCGACTTTGGGCCCTTTGAGCGTGCGCTCATGCGGCAGCACCACCCGCTCTTCGTACTCTGCCAGACGCACCAACGCCATAAACCCCTGACGTCGATAGACCGTACCGGCCTCGTCCTCAAACTCCTGCACATGCACATAGATCGCCGGCTCCGGCTCCAGGATCATCACCCCCTGTGCGAGCCAGTCGAACATGTAGCGCCGGGCGCGCGTGTAGCGGTTATTCTCCCCATCATCCGAGGCCTGACGGCGGTTCAGATCCAGACGCACTACATTCTGCGGATGTCGCCGATACAGCTCCCCCAGCATCGTCTCGTCGATCACATCATAGGGCGGTGCCACAACCCGGGAAGCCTCATCCTCACCCATCGACTCCCAGTCGTACCGCACACCTCGAAACGCCTTTACTTCCACCATCGCCTGTCCTTCCTCGTCTCAAGTCTTCCGCTCAGTCAGCGTGCACCACCGCGACCGCCTCTTCGCATCCCCCGCCACTAACACACCCCCTCCCACCCCGTCGACACTCGCCAGCCCAACACGCGGCCCGCTGCAGACCTTCCCCCGAGTGCCAGGCCTTCAAACATACCGAATATGGTCGGGTGCCAGGCGTTCGTGCGCGCCTGGGAGGATCGGGTGCCAGGCCATCGATCATGCGCGATCGGGTGCCAGGCCATCGATCATGTGCGATCGGGTGCCAGGCCATCGATCATGCGCGATCGGGTGCCAGGCCATCGATCATGTGCGATCGGGTGCCAGGCCATCGATCATGTGCGATCGGAGGCTTCGTTCGAATGCCTGGCACCCGATCCCTCCTCATCAAAAAACCGGCCCTCACAGGCCGGTTTTTCGTCCATCCTCTTCTTAATCTACCCTTTAAAAAGGCCAGATAATCTCCGCGGCCTCGAAGAGCGGCTCCTCCCCGACCTCGCCACGGCCCAATTCCCCGTCGCTGTTATCACCCCAGCATAACAGGCCCTTATCCGAGGCACGCACCCCGCACGTATGCAGCTCTCCGGCGCTCACGCTCGCCCAGACCTCCTCGCCAGCCTGAGCCGGGAAAGGAAACTCGGTGGTCACCGGATCAAAGCCCAGCTGCCCGCGCAGATTCTGCCCCCAGCAATGCATGGTGCCATCAGCAGCCAGCCCACAGCTATGCACATCGCCGCTGGTCACCGACATCAACTCCACCGACCCCACCGACCGAGGCTTCGGCGCATTCTCCCGGCGCGTCTCCGCAGTTCCCAGCTGATACGAACCCCCTTCGCCCCAGCAATACACATCATCCGGCGAATCCCCGAGATCCAACACCCCGCAGGTATGCACGTCGCCCGCCGAAAGTGCTACAAAACTCAGCTCTCCCTCATACACCCGCGGCTCCAACACATCCTCCCCGTTCGTCCCCACAACGCCGGCATCCGCGCGTCCCCAACAATAGAGCACACCGGCGTCGGTTAGCGCGCACGTAAACCCGGTACCGGCGCTCACCGCCGACCAGGCGCCCACGCCATCAGCCTCCACCAACACAGGCTCGGCAGCCTCACTGACGTCGCCCCCCAGCCCCGTGGCTCCTTCACTGGAATCCCCCCAGCAATAGAGCGCACCACCGGCGCGAATCCCGCAGCTATGCGTCCCGCCAGCGCTCACGCTCTCCCAATCACTCTCCGCGCCCACCTGCGCCGGCGAGTCGGCAGACGTTTCGCCGATCCCCAGCGCCCCCTCCACGGAAGTGCCCCAACAATAAAGCTCGCCCGCATCAGAAATCGCACAGGTATGCCGGGCCCCGGCATCCACCGCAGACCACATCCCATTCACGTGGCGAGCCTCCGCCGAAGACGTCATCGCCCCATCCCCGAGCTGTCCCTCATCGCCCCGCCCGAAGCATACCAGGTGCCCGTCGAGCAAGATCGCGCAGGTATGACCTTCTCCCCCGCTCACCGCAGACCACTCCGGCGGATGCACCTCAAAGCTACGCGAGGCCGCAACCTCCCCATCGACCACCGCGTCGAGCTGATACGTCCCGTACTCCAGCCCCTCCAGATCAAAGGCAACCCCGTCCTCACACGCCACAGCCTCAGCCTCTCCCCCATCCAGGCTCAACTCACACGCCACCTCGCAGCTCTCCTCACAGCTGACCACCACCCCGCTCACGCTGCGGAAATACGTACGCCCCTCAGGAGTCCCACTGACGTCCACGCCCCCATCACTGCCACCACCATCGCCGCCGTCTTCCTCTACATCCGCATCCTCGCCACCATCCTCGCCCCCCACATCTCCGGCATCATCGTCACCCCCCACATCTTCCACCCCAACATCCTCTACTGGGTCCTCCTCCGGCTCCCCGCATCCCCACGCCGCACACAACCCCACCGAAAGCCCCAACGCCACCAACAGTTCACGCTTCATCTCGTCTCCTCCGACTCGAAATATCGATTCAGCACACACGCTAAAAAGGTCGCCAACCTTATCCCCAACCCGCTCTCCTCACACAAGTTTTGATTCGTAACACCCCGGTCGAAGGGCTGGCACCCGATCCTTTCAATGATGTACGGGTGCCTGGCACCCGTTCCTTTCAATGATGTACGGGCGACTGGCACCCGATCCTTTCAATGATGTACGGGCGACTGGCACCCGATCCTTTCAATGATGTACGGGTGCCTGGCACCCGTTCCTTTCCGTGATGTAAGGGCGCCTGGCACCCGTTCCTTTCCATGATGTAAGGGCGCCTGGCACCCGTTCCTTTCCATGATGTACGTGCGACTGGCACCCAGAACGAATCAGCGCGTTCGATGCCCTGGCACACGATCTTCTGGAACGAATCAGCGCGTTCGATGCCCTGGCACACGATCGTCTCGATGATGCTCGGACGCCTGCCCCCCCTCAACGTCCGCGCCCCCTCAACCAGAGACCTAAACGATCATCTCCTCTTCAGGGCAGAGCCCGGCATCGGGCAAGGACGAAGCGACTGCAACGCTACCGCAGATCCGCAGCGACGCCGCCGGCTTCGTCCCGCGGTGGTGATGCACTTCGTTCTGCGGAGGTGATGCGCTATATGGTCAACCTCCTCTTTCGTGGTCACCTTCTCCACATCAGCGACTGCGACGCACTCACTCCTGAGGCAACCATGGCCCAACACCTCCAGTTCTACTGGCCCCCCTTCACCCGCAACATCAAGATCACTCTGGTGGGCCTCTTCACCCTCTGGTTCGCCTCGGTCATGATCGCCCCGCTGGGGGCCTTCGTCGACGACTACATGCTGCTCTCCCGCAGCGCGGTCATCGACCAGGGCCAGATCTGGACGCTCCTTACGTATGCGTTCTGGCACGCCGACTTCACCCATCTGCTCTTTAATGGCTTTGTCCTCTGGATGTTCGGCGCCGAGCTTGACCAGCGCTGGTCGGCCGCACGCTGGTGGCGCTTCACGCTCCTCTGCGCGTTGGGCGGCGGGCTGACCATCCTCGCAAGCCAGCTTATTTTATCCACCAACTTCCCCACGCTCGGCTTCTCCGCTGCAGTGATGGGGGTGGTCGCCGCCTTCGCCTGGCGACACTGGAACGACCGTCTCAACCTCCTCTTTTTGCCCGTCACCGGAAAAACGATGCTGCTGGTCTTCATCGGCCTCGACATCCTCTTTGTCGTCGCCGGCCGCGAGGCCATCTCCATCGCCGGACACCTCGGTGGCATGGCCACAGGACTTCTCATCGCGAGCGACTACTGGCGCCCCTCACGCATCAAACGGGCCTTTATTCGCCGCCGCCAGCGCCGAAACTTAAAACTTCTGCGCGCTAAAGATGCCGACAAAACCCCCTCCGATCGCTCCCGCTTCAACTAGCTCTTCGCTCCGCTACAACCTTTGACGCCCCTGCGGGAATCTTTGTTCCCGCTCACCCCTTCTCCCCTCTAACCCGGGCCCCTCCCTCACTCGACAAAGCCCGACACTATCAGTAAAACCCTGCAACTTCGCGAAGCGCCCGCGCGCGCGCCAGCGCCGGCCCGCATCTAAAAAAAGGATGGCATTATGAAAATCACCCGTGACTTTATCCACCGCATGCCCAAGACCGACCTGCACGTCCACCTCGACGGCAGCATGCGCCTCTCCACCATCCTTGAGCTGGCCGAAAAAGAAGGCATCGCGCTCCCCGGCAACCCCCAGACCGACGATGAGCTCGCGCGCGCCATCAACATCGGCGCCATCTGCGAAGATCTCACCGACTACCTCAAAGCCTTCGACGTCACCTTGAGCGTCATGCAGACCGAGGAGTCCCTCTACCGCGCGGCCTTTGAATTGGGCGAAGACGCCGCACGCGAGAACGTCAAGTACATGGAGGTGCGCTACTCTCCGCTCCTTCACACCCGCAACGGGCTCTCCTACCCGGTCATCGTCGAAGCGGTCGCCGAAGGCCTGCGCGAAGCCAAGCGACGCTACGGCCTGATGAGCGGCCAGATCATCTGCGGCATCCGCCACATGACCCCCGAGAGCTCCCTGCGCATGGCCGAGCTCTGCGTCGCCTTCAAAAATCGCGGCGTCGTCGGCTTCGACCTCGCCGGCGCCGAGGCCGACAACCCCGCCAAAGATTACCGCGAAGCGTTCTATCTGATCCGCAACAACAACGTGAATCTCACCATTCACGCCGGCGAAGCCTACGGCCCCGAGTCCATCCACCAGGCCATTCACCTGGGCGGTGCCCACCGCATCGGCCACGGCACGCGCCTGCGCGAGGACGGCGACCTGCTCAACTTCCTCAACGATCACCGCATCCCCCTGGAAGTCTGCCTGACCAGCAACGTGCAGACCCGCGCCGCCAAGAGCTTCGAGTCTCACCCGCTGCCCTTCTACATGAGCTACGGTCTGCGCTGCACCATCAACACCGACAACCGCCTCATCACCGACACCACCATGACCGACGAGTACTGGCGCGCTGTCCAGCACTACGATCTCAACATCGGTGACCTGCGCAAGCTGATGATCGACGGCTTTAAGTCGGCCTTTATGCCCTACCGCAAAAAGCGCACCGTCACCGCCCAGGCCTGCGCCGAGTTCGACGCCCTGGTCCGCGACTTCGAAACTTCGTCTGGCGAAAAGGCCACCACCGACCCCCGCGTCGCCCAGGAGATCGCCTTCCAGAAAGCCAGCGCCGACGCTCG
Organism: Lujinxingia sediminis; assembly: GCF_004005565.1. Taxonomy (NCBI): domain Bacteria; class Deltaproteobacteria; order Bradymonadales; family Lujinxingiaceae; genus Lujinxingia; species Lujinxingia sediminis. The sequence continues at coordinate 414,436 of NZ_SADD01000002.1, forward strand.
CACCCCCTTGATTTACCATATTCAGCCCGAAGATCGCCGCCCCGAGTCCAGCGACGCCGATGCCGACGTCGACTCCGACCACGAGCAACCTTCACCGGCCGAATAACCGAGTTCTATCAAACACATAGCTTCACACCATAACCCCACCGTCGGGCAGCGGCCGTCGAAGAGCCCGGCGCTTTTCCCTCCGGGAGAGCCATGAACCCTTCGACCCCTTTTCAGTCGCTGATCCTCGCCGCCGGTATGGGCACCCGCATGCGCTCGGACACCATCAAGGTGCTCCACCCCCTGCTCGGAACCCCGCTCATCGGACACGTGACCCGCGCCGCGCTTGATGCCGGCGCGGCGCGCGTCGTCCCGATCCTCGGCCATCAGCGCGAACAGGTCGAAGCCTGGCTTCGCACCCAGAGCTACGCCGAGGCCATCCACCCGGCCTTCCAGGACGAGCAGCTTGGTACGGCCCACGCCGTCGCCTGTGGCCTGTCCGCACTCGCCCCCGACATCGCCTACACCCTCATCCTCTCCGGCGACGTCCCCAACCTCGACGCCGAGACGCTCATCGCGATGGTCAACGACGCGGCCGGTGCCGGCTGCGATCTGGCCGTGATGACCGCCATCCTCGACGATCCCGCCTCCTACGGCCGCATCATCCGCTCGGAGCAGGGTCACCTCAACGCCATCGTCGAGTTCAAAGACGCCACCGAAGATCAGCGCGCCATCACCGAGATCAACGCCGGCATCTACCTGGCCCGCACCGCATTCTTGCTCGACGCCATCCCCACCATCATGGACGCCGGCACCGACAACGCCCAGAACGAGTACTACCTCACCGATCTGGTCGCCCTGGCCGCCAAAAACGAGCGCGCCATCGCCTGGCCGGTCGCCACCCCGGAGCTTGTGCAGGGCGTCAACGACCGCCTCGATCTGGCCCGCGCCACAGACTTTGTACGCCGCCGCACGCTTGAGCGCTGGATGCGTGCCGGTGTCACCCTCATCGACCCGGCCCGCACCACCATCGAGCCCACCGCCACGCTGGAGCCCGACGTCACCCTGGAGCCCGACGTCACCATCCGCGGCAGCTCCCACATCGCCCGCGGCGCCCACATCGAGCAGGGCTGCCGCATTACCAACAGCCACGTCGGCCCCGGCGCGCGCCTCCTGGCCTACTCCTACCTGACCGACGCCCGCGTCGAGCAAAATGCCTCCATCGGCCCCTTCGCCCACCTGCGCCCCGGCGCTGACATCGGCCAGGATTGCAAAGTCGGTAACTTCGTCGAGATCAAAAAGACCCGTCTCGACCAGGGTGCCAAAGCAAGTCACCTCACCTACCTCGGCGATGCCCACGTCGGCCGGAACGCCAACGTCGGTGCGGGCACCATCACCTGCAATTACGACGGCCAGAACAAGCACCGTACCACCATCGGAGAGGGGGCCTTCATCGGCTCCAACACTGCGCTCGTCGCCCCCATCTCCATCGGCCAGGGCGCCTATGTCGGTGCAGGCTCCACCCTGACCGACGACGTGCCCGCACGTGCGCTGGGCATCGCCCGCGGACGCCAGAGAAACATCGAAGACTGGGCCGATCCCACCCCCGAATGATCGCCCTCTGCGATCACCGCGGGAACATCTCGCGCGCCCACCCCGGTTCATCTCCTCGGGTGGTCCCTATGGCCTCAGCGCTGGCATTCGCACTGGAACTGGCGGCATCCCGGCTTAGCTTCTATCGTGGCACAGCACCTCTGCCATCGGCCCCCGAAAGAGAAATGCGCCAGGAGTTTGAGTTAACTCGGCCATTCCTCTATCTTTTTTAGGTCGCTTCGCCGGCGAGTTATCGACCCTGTTAGCGTTAAGGAGATTTGACTATGGCTATCACCCCTCGGACGATCCTCACCAGCGCGGCACCTGCCACCGTCGCTGTCGTCTCCCTCTACGTATTCACCGTCCTGGGAACCGCCGCCTATCACGCGGCTAAATCGTCCCACACGCCACAGGCCGATACCCCCGCAGCCCAGGCACTCGCCGGCGATCGCAGCTGCGACATCGTCTTTGATCACTTCGGCTCCGACCAGACCTCCTGGTCGGAAAACGCCTGGATTCACTTCGCCGCCTGCTACGACCACCAGGATCGCTCCGACATGGTCGTCGAAGTCACCCGCGAAGGCCTGGCGCATTACCCCCGCTCCGAGGTCCTCTACAACTTCCAGGGCTACCACCTCATCGAGCAGGGCCTCTACTCCCAGGCCATCGATACCCTCCAGCGCGGCCTCCACCACGTGCAGGTCCAGCGCACCGGCACCATGGCCAACAACCTGGCCTGGGCCAGCCTCTGGGACCAACGCTCCATCCCTCTCGATGAAGCCCGCGGCCTCTACCTGCGCGCCCTCTCGCTCAACCCCAGCTCCTGCGAGACCCTCCACACCGGCCTCTTCGTCGAGTACGCCATCGCGCAAAAGGCCCACGGCCTCGATCGTTTCGAGTCCCTCAAGCGCTTTGCCGACCTGCGCCAGAAGTACAACAGCTGCCTCAGCCGCCTGGACTACGGCGATGATAAGACCGCCCTGGAAGTCGTCGGTGCCTCCGTTCTCTTCGAGAGCATCGACTCCAACAACCCCTCGGTCGTCTCGCCATTGACCCGTCAGAGCACTGCGAAGCTCTCCGAGTTTTTCCGTGGCCAGACCGTTGACGTCATCTGCCGCGACGCCATGCCCATGGCTGACATGCACCACCACTGCACCGAGACCCTGACCACCGCCGTTCGCGCCAACCGTGCTGACAAGCTCGCTCACGCCGAGCGCAACGAACGCGCCCAGCGCCAGATTCAGGTTCTCAACCAGGACGGTCAAAACGTGCGCGTGATCCGCTCGCAGCACTCCATACCGACCACCATCGAGTGCGGAACCAACCGCTAACCCTCCGCGCTCGACAATAAAAAGCCCGCCCTCATCACGAGGGCGGGCTTTTTTGTGTTCTGAAGTCATGTCCGAATGCCTGGCACCCGATCATGACTTCGTTCGAACGCATGGCATCGATCTTTGGCCAACCGATCGAATGCCTGGCACCCGATCATGACTTTGTTCGAATGCCTGGCACCCGATCATGACTTCCTTCGAATGCCTGGCACCCGATCATGACTTCGTTCGAACGCATGGCACTCGATCTTTGGCCAACCGATCGAATGCCTGGCACCCGATCATGACTTCCTTCGAATGCCTGGCACCCGATCATGACTTCGCTCGAACGCCTGGCACCCGATCATGACTTCCTTCGAACGCCTGGCACCCGATCTTTGGCCAATCGATCGAACGCATGGCACCCCTTCACTCCTCAAACGCCATCCACATTCCCTCACCACCTTTCCCCACCACCTCGCCCGCACCTTCATCCAGGCGCCGAAACACCTCCTTCCCGTTCACCCATGTGCGCACCGGCCACCCCATCAAATCTCGCCCCGCGTAAGGCGTCCAGCCACAGCGCGTTCGCTGGTCCTGATCCTTAACCCGCCTCATCATATGCGGATCGATCAGCACCAGATCGGCAAACGCCCCCTCCACAATGCTCCCCCGATCCACAACCTGATGCACCCGCGCGGGCCCTTCGCACATCCAATGTAAGACATTCTCGTAGCTGCACACGCCTCGAAACGCCGCATCCAACATCAAGGGCAGACTCAGCTCCACCCCGGGCACCCCGCTGGGTGCCTGCCCGTAAGGATGTGCCTTTTCCTCCGGAGTATGTGGCGCATGATCAGTGGCGATCATCGTAATCTCACCACGCCCCAACGCCTCCCACATCGCGTCACGATCCTCTTCCTGGCGCAGCGGCGGGTTCATCTGCACCCGCGTCCCCCAGAACTCATAATCGTGCACATCCATAAAAAGATGATGCGGACACACCTCACAGGTGATCCGACCACCACTGCCCTCCTCCTCCAGCCGAGCTCGGACCTCTTTCAACGCCGCGAGCTCCGCGCGCGTTGAGAGGTGCAGCACATGCACTCGCCGCCCGAAACGTGCCGCGAGCTCCCCGGCCACCTCCACCGCCCGCGCGGCCGTCTCAGCATCGCGAATCTCCGAGTGCACGCCCGGATCTTCGCGTCCCTCAAACATCGCCTCCCGCTCACGCATCCGATCGGCATCTTCGGCATGCACGCAGATCCGCCCCGAATACGCCTCAAAGATGCGCTCTAAATCCTCATAGCGATCCACCAGCAGATCGCCGGTCGAATCCGCCATAAAGATCTTCAGGCCCGCTACAGCAGCTTCGCCCCTCGAGGCCAGGATCGCATCCAGGTTCTGCGGGTTGGCTCCAAAGTAGAGCCCCACGTTGCAACGCGACTTCGCCCGCGCCACCTCCCGCTTCTCCCTCAACCTCTCGACGCTCGTCGTAGACGGGGAGGTGTTGGGCATATCGATCACCGAAGTAACCCCGCCGCTGACCGCGGCCGCGCTCCCCGAATCCCAGTCTTCCTTATGTGTGGCGCCAGGCTCGCGAAAGTGCACATGCGCATCGATCACTCCCGGCCACAACCACCTCCCCTCGGCGCGAACCTCCCGGGCTCCGCCCGCATCACCCACATCACCCACCTTCGCAATGCGCTCGCCATCCACCAGCACGTCCCCCTCCACTCGCCCGGCCTTGCCAGAGATCACCGCATCCCGAATCACCCATCGCGTCATCGCTCCCCCTTTAACTTTCGAGTGTGTCGATCACCTGCGCCACCATCCCCTCCCAGGCCTCGGCCTCCTGAGGCTCACCCAACAGGTACCCCTGCCCGAGCGCCACCCCCATCTGACGCAACACCTCCAGATCGTCGAAGGTCTCAATCCCCTCGGCAATCAACTCCGCCCCACTGCGCTGGGCCAAATCCTGAAGGTACTGCGCCAGCGCCCGCTTGCGCTCGCTGCGCGCGATCCCGCGGGTCAGCTCCAGATCCATCTTGATATAATCCGGCTCCAGCTCCGCCAGTAGCCGCAGGTTCGCCGCCCCCGTCCCCACATCGTCGAGCGCAAAGCGATACCCCTCTTCTCTCAACATACGCACCGTGGGCATGATCCTCACAAACTGCTCGTAGGTGATCTGCTCGGTCACCTCAAACACCAGCTGATCCGCCCGCATCCCCGCCCCCCGCCAGCTCTCAAGCATCGCCCGAAGCTCCGGGTTCGACGCATAAAACGTGGGCGGAAGGCAGTTGATAAACAACTTCCCCTCCTCCCCGATCTCCGGACGCCGCTCCACCGAAAGCGCCCGACAGGCCTGATCCAGCTCCCCATCGAGCTCCGCCCGCGAAGCCGCCACAAAAAGATGCACCCCCAGACGCTTCGCCGCCCCTCCCTCCGCCCGACTCAACGCCTCAAACCCCTCCACGCGCCGATCGTTGAGGCGTACCACCGGCTGAAACAACGTGCGGATCTTTCGCTGCGCGATCAGATGCCCCACCACCCGACTGCGGCGACGCTGCTGATCGTGATAGCCCACCTGCGCCTCAGCCCGTGCCCGCCGAATCGCCCGGTAGATCTGCCGTCGCGGATCCACCGACGCATTGGCCAGCACCATCGCGCTCCCCAGCGCAATGCGCTCCAGCGCCTGCTGCACCGCCATCTGTGCCCGATCAAAGGCTCCGAGAAGTCCCCCATGTAAGGCCTCCAGTGCCCCCTCATCCACCAGCCCATCCCCCATTATAAACACCACCAGCGTATCGGCCCCGTCCGCCTCCACACACGCCACATCCCGGCTGCCCTTCACCCCCTCAACCGCCTGTGAGAGCCTCCCCATCAACGCATCAAAGGCCCCTGCCCCGTGCTGGCGCTCCCACCCCTCAAGCTGGCTCGTGTCCACCACCCACAACCCCGAACAACGCCGCGCGGCGACCGCCTTCCCCACCTCGTCGAGGACCTCCCCCAACATCGGAAGACGCCCCCGAAACTGCGAAACCTCCTCATCGCGCACCGCTTCCGAGAGTTCTTCTAACGCTTGCTGCTCCATACCCCCGAAGGGATCGTCTTCCCACATCAATCCAGCTCCCGTCGCGTCGTCCCGCCATCGTCATTCATGAAGGTTGTAGTCTACTTCGACGCTAGAAAGAGCGCCCCCCGCTGTCAATTCAGACCTTCATCTCCGCCCACCACCACCTTGTCACCGCGACGCCGCTCCGCTAACTTCCCCACCGGTACTCGTCACGTTAACTTTCCACTCCCCCTAAGACTCAGGGTGTCCCATGACCCACTCCTTTGTGGTCCCCCGCGTCCCCTCGGTCGACGCCGTCGCCGTTGAGGAGCGCGCCGCCAAGTTCCGCACGCGCAGCATCAAGAAAGACGCCAAGATCAAAGGCCTCAAGCTCGTCGCCTCCATGATCGACCTGACCACCCTCGAGGGGATGGACACCCCGGGCAAAGTTCAGATGCTCTGCCAGAAGGCCATCTCCCCCGGCTCGGACTGCCCGCAGGTCGCCGCCATCTGCGTCTACCCCACCATGGTCCCCGTAGCCAAAGCCGCGCTGAAAGGCAGCTCCATCAAAGTCGCCTCAGTCGCGACCTACTTCCCCAGCGGTCAGGCCTCGCTCAAAGAGCGCACCGACGAGGTCCGCCGCGCCGTCGACGCCGGCGCCGACGAGATCGATATGGTCATCAGCCGCGGCGACTTTCTGGCCGGCCATTACGCCAAAATCGACGAAGAAATCCGCGCCACCCGCGAGGCCTGCGGCCCGGCCCACCTCAAGGTGATCCTCGAAACCGGCGAGTTGCAGACGTATGATAATGTGCGCCTGGCCAGCCAGATTGCGATCGATGCCGGTGCCCATTTCATCAAAACCTCCACCGGTAAAGTCTCCCCCGGCGCCACCATGCCCGTAACGCTGGTGATGCTGGAAGCCATCCGCGACCACTTCATCAAAACCGGCAAGATGGTCGGCATGAAGCCCGCCGGCGGCATCCGCGACTCCAAACTCGCCATGCACTACCTGGCCATGGTCAAAGAGACCCTGGGCGACGCCTGGCTCTCCCCGGACTGGTTCCGCTTCGGCGCCTCCTCGCTGCTCAACGATGTCCTCATGCAGCTCGAGAAACAGCGCACCGGACGCTACCACTCCGACCGCTACGTCAGCATGAGCTAACTCCACCGCAATCCACGCGCCGCCGCGGGCATCCCCCGGCGCCGCTCGCCAGACTTCTCTGCCCGACACGCCACGGAGAACCACCTATGGGTAAGACGGCCAACACTTCAGTGCGCGACCTCCTCTTCGGCGACCTCTGGGACTACGCCCCGGCGCCCGAGTCACGCGATCATCTCACCATCCACGAGCGCTACGGCCACTTCATCGACGGCAAGTTCATCGAGGGCGAAAACCACTTCCCCTCGATCAACCCCGCCACCGAAGAGCAGCTCTTCGAGGTCGCCTCGGCCGATGAAGCCACCGTCGACACCGCCGTCAAAGCCGCCCGCCGAGCCTACGACAAGGTCTGGGGCAAGATGCCCGGCTCAGAGCGCGCCAAGTATCTCTACCGCATCGCCCGCATGATCCAGGAGAAGGCCCGCGCCCTGGCCGTGGCCGAATCGCTCGACGGCGGAAAGCCCATCAAAGAATCCCGCGACATCGACATCCCCCTGGCAGCCGCCCACTTCTTCTACTACGCCGGCTGGGCCGACAAACTCGAGTATGCGCTCCCCGGTGCCACACCTTCGCCCATCGGTGTGGCCGGCCAGATCATCCCCTGGAACTTCCCGCTCTTGATGGCCGCCTGGAAGATCGCCCCGGCTCTGGCCGCCGGCAACACCATCGTCATCAAGCCCGCCGAGACCACCCCGCTGACCGCGATGATGCTCGCCGAGATCATCCAGGAGGCCGATCTTCCCCCGGGCGTCGTCAACATCGTCAACGGTGCCGGCCAGACCGGCGCGGCCATCGTCAACCACCCCGACATCGACAAGATCGCGTTTACCGGCTCCACCGACGTCGGAAAGATCATCCAGCGTGCGCTTGCCGGCTCCCGCAAAAAGCTCACCCTGGAGCTCGGCGGCAAAGGTGCCAACATCATCTTCGATGACGCCTCGCTTGATCAGGCCGTCGAAGGCATCATCAACGGCATCTTCTTCAACCAGGGCCACGTCTGCTGCGCGGGAAGCCGCCTGCTCGTCCAGGAAAACATCGCCGAGGAGCTCATGCACAAGCTCCGCCACCGCGTCTCCACCCTGATCGTGGGCGACCCCCTCGATAAGAATACCGACGTCGGTGCCATCAACTCCCGCGAGCAGCTCCAGCGCATCCAGGAACTCGTCGCCGCCGGCCAGAACGAGGGGGCTCAGATCTTCCAGCCCTCAAGCCCGCTCCCCGAAAAAGGCTTCTTCTTCAAGCCCACCGTCTTCACCGAGGTCACCCCCTCGCACCGCATCGCCCGCGAGGAGGTCTTCGGCCCGGTCTTGAGCGTGCTCACCTTCCGCACCCCGGAAGAGGCCATCGAAAAAGCCAACAACACCCCCTACGGCCTGGCCTGCGGGGTCTGGACTGACAAAGGCTCCCGACTCTTCCGCGTGGCCAACGCCCTGAAATGCGGCATCGTCTGGGGCAACACCTACAACCGCTTCGACCCGACCAGCCCCTTCGGCGGCTACAAAGAAAGCGGCTTCGGCCGTGAAGGTGGTCTCCACGGGCTTCTCCCCTACCTGGAGGTGCGCTAATGGCCAAATCAACCCCCACTCGTCTGCGCGTCCTCAAAACGTTTAAGCTCTACATCGGCGGGGCCTTCCCCCGCACCGAAAGCGGACGCTTTCTCCAGGAACACAACCCCAAGGGGCAGCTCGTGGCCAACTTCTGCCGCGCCTCGCGCAAAGATCTCCGAAACTCCGTGGTCGCCGCCCGCAAAGCCCAGCCCGGCTGGGCGGGGCGCACCCCCTTTAACCGCGCCCAGATCCTCTACCGCATGGCCGAGGTCCTCGAATCTCGCCGCGAGTCCTTCGAGAGCGCCCTGATCGAGCGCGCTGGCACCAAAGCCGCCGACGCCCAGGCGGAAGTCGACGCGGCGATCGACCGCCTGGTCTGGTACGCCGGCTGGGCCGACAAGTTCGTGCAGATCATGGGCACCACCAACCCGGTGGCATCCCCCCACTTCAACATCACCAGCCCCGAGCCCACCGGCGTGGTCACGGCCTTTGCCCCCCGCAGCGCCCCGCTGCTCGGCCTCATCACCGCCATCGCGCCGGTGATCGTCTCGGGCAACGCGCTGGTGCTCGTCGTCGAGAACGAGCACCCCTCCATCGCCATCGATCTGGCCGAGGTATTCCACTGCAGCGATCTTCCCGGCGGCGTCGTCAACATCCTCACCGGCCTGCGCGATGAGCTCGTCCCCCATGCCGCCAAACACATGGATATCGACGCCATCGCCACCTTCGACGCCACCGACGAGGAGCGCCGCCTCATCGCCCTGGAGGCCGCCGAGAGCGTCAAGCGCGTTCACAACTTCGAGACCCCGACCAAGAGCGACTGGTCGCAGGCCAGCGCGCAGAGTCCCTACCACATCTTGCCCTTCGTCGAGTTCAAGACCGCCTGGCATCCCATTGAGAGCGGCGCGGCCATGGGCGCCAAGTACTGAGCGAACAGGCACCGCCGGGTGCCAGGGCTTCGATCATCGTGCCGTCGTTCGGGTGCCTGGCACCCTTACATGACGATGTAGATGATCGGGGGCCTGGCACCCTTACATGACGCTGATCACGATCGGGTGCCTGGCACCCTTACATGACGCTGATCACGATCGGGTGCCTGGCACCCTTACATGACGATGTAGATGATCGGGTGCCTGGCACCCTTACACGACGCTGAACACGATCGGGTGCCTGATCACGATCGGGGGCCTGGCACCCTTACATGACGATGTAAATGATCGGGGGCCTGGCACTTAAGTAGGGCACCCGAGCTTCGGACAACAAAAGACGCGACCGCCCTCCGGTGGTCGCGTCTTTTTGTTCACTCCCCATCACGTCGCAACGATCGAAGGCCCGCAACGATCGAAGGCCTGGCACCCGTTCACAACACTGATTTCGATCGAAGGCCAAAACGGATCGAACGCCTGGCACTCGATCACGACGCTGAAAACAATCGCATGCCTGGCACCCGATCACCCTACCCCTGATCGAAATACCCCCACGCCCTTCTCACCGTCTCCGCGATGCGATGCGCCGAAGGCTTGCCCGCATACCCCGCCTCGGGAATCGGACTGCCGATCCAGGGCAACACCAGTCTCGATGCCACAATCGCCCCCTCGGTATGTCGCTCCTGATCGTCTTCAACGCCGGTCGACTTGAGCACGTCCACCAGAAACTGACCCAGCACATGCAGGGTCAAGAGCGGCGCCAGACGAGCGGCGAAGACCGCGGCCTGATGGGCATAGGGGTCGCCGTGAATGACCATCGCCAGCAACGCGCTGGCCCGCTCGCTCAGTCCCTGACGCACCGCCAGCGCACCGGCTACAAGTTTTGCCTCGCTTTTACCGCCCTCCAGCGTGCGCCGCACCACACGCTCCACCGCCCCATCGAGGCGCTCGACCAGCCCGGCAAGCAGCTCGTCCAGCCGCTCGGCTTCCGCCTCACCAAAGCCCTCCCCAAACGCCAGCAACGCCAGAAGCTCCTCGTTGCACAAAAGCGCCTGATCTTCTTCGCTGCGGATCACCTCCGCCCGCCCGTACGCCTCCCCAAACGCAACCTCCATTCTACGCGCGAACATCGCCGCCGGTGCCGTGTCCAGATAACGCGCCAGTATTTGTGCCACACCCTCCACCGACTCCCGCTCCAGACGCTTTCGCACAAGCTCATACTTGTGCAACTCCGCATCGTAGCGCTGACGCAGCCGCTCGGCGCGCTCCGCCAGCGCACCGGCCATCCACCGCCCGAAGAGCGGCGCGAGTTCCGAGAGCGCCTCGGTCAACCGCGCCTCCAGCGCCGCCGGCACCTCCCCCGCGCGCAGCGAACCGGCCACCACCGGATGCTCCACCACACAGAGCACCACCCGAACATCGAGGCCTTCTCCACTCCCCTGCTCTCCCAGAACCTCCAGCAGCGCACCGACCGTCCCCTCATCCAGCCTGCCGCCTCCCAGGATCGCATCCACCGCGTCCATCAACGCCTTTGCATTCGCCTCATACTTCACATCGTCCTCGCCAGTCGGGCTCTCGTTCTCGTCGTCTCGTCGCGTCACATCACCCTCACGGCTTTCGGCGCAACGTCGACGTCACGCACCTCAAAGGCTTTTCTCTTTAAAAAAAATCGGCGCTCACGCGCAACTTCTCCCCGCGGCTCTCGACAACAGAAAGCAGGCGCACCGTGCCCGCTGTCCACGCCGAACTCTGACCCGCAAGGCCAGCACCTTCCCACGCCGGCCTCAAGGAGGACATACCATGCAACGCATCATTTGCTCTTCCGAAATCCCCAAAACGCCTGCCTCCTTTCCTACCGATCGCCTCCAATGCCCCGAGGCACGCCCCTGGCGCGCCACTCTGGAACGCCTGCGCATCCTCACCGCCCGGCATACGGACCTCCCCTGCGAGTGCCCCCACCGCCTCGATCACCTCGCCATGGACGGGCCGCATCAACAACGATCGCTGCCGGCACTCATCCTCCGGCATGCCCGCGCCCTCTCGCCACCAGATCGCCACTGGCTCGCCGCCCTGACCACCGCCCACCTCGACCTCTTCACGATCGAGGGACTCGATGGCACCACCCCCATCGCCCGCCACATCCTTGACGATGCCCTCTATCCCCTTCTCGACTGGGAAGACGACCTTCCCCTTGCCCCCGGCCAACTTCTGGCCACTCGACAGGTACGCTCACCCTCCCATCCGGGCTGCCTGGCCACCTCTCCCATCCGCATCCCCCGCGCCCTGGCCGACGATCTCCTCGCCGCGCTCTGGCGTGCTCTGAGCAAAGGCCCCCACCGGAGCTGGCGCCCCTTTATGCGCGATCTCGGTGCCCGAATTCTCTTAAGCTACCTGCACGCCTCCCCTCCGACCGACCCGCAGGACACACCCATACCTTCGGCAGAGTGGGCCGCCCTGGAAGATGCCTTTCACCGTTTAGAGAGCGCCATCTTCAACGGCCGGCTCTCCCCACGTCTGCCCGCCAACCTGGGTTTTGGCCGCCAGGCTCGCATCCTCGATCTTGCGCCAGGCCCCATCCTCCTTGTGCAACATCATGGCGGAAGCGCCGCCCGCTCCCCCTGGCTGCGCGCGCGCCGCGCTGACCCGCATCACCTCGACCCCGACGCCCTCGATGCCCTGCTCGACGCCGGTCTCAACCCCTCTGAGCAGGGTGCCATCATCGTCGAAGCCACCGACCTGCTCGGCCACCGTCGCGATCTTCAGGGAGACGACCTGCGCGCGCTCACCGCCGCCTGCCTCACCCTTCTCTCCCGCGCGCCCTTCTCCCGGACATCGGCTTCCACGCCGCCGCAACGTCAACACCCCACACACCGCGCAGCTTAAGCGCTCACCCATCGTAGGCGCACCGAAACCCCACATCGGTGCGCCGCGCGCTCGCTTTTCGTTCCACCCGAGCCGTGGTGCGCAACTCAAAGGGATTGCTCACCCAGCTCCCCCCGCGCACCGCTCCTAAAAGCGGGTCCTCACCCTCAACCCACTCGGCCACATTACCCGCCATCTCCCAGACCCCGGCCGGGCTCACGCCGCTCTCATAGCTTCCCACCGGCGCCGTCCACACATAGCCATCCAACGCCCCGGCCACCGGTCCGCCCACCACATCGCGCTCTCCCCAGTTCGCCGACTCGCTCTCCCAATGATCCCCCCACGGATACACCCCGCCATCGACGCCTCGCGCCGCCCGCTCCCATTGATCATGACTCGGCAACCCGCCTCCGGCCCACCCGCAATACGCCCGAGCCTCATCCCGGGTCACACACACCACCGCACGCCCTTTCTCTTTGAGCACCCGCGGCACCCTCAGGCTGACCTGAAACCCCCGGGGCGTCCATACCTCGCACCCCTCATAATCAATGGCCTCGCACCCGCCTTCATCCACACAGCGCTGGTACGCCTCCACGCTCACCTCGAGCCGGTCGATCGCGTACGCTCCCAACGCCACGGTGCGCTGCGGATACTCCCCGGCCAGAAGCTCCTCCTGCTCACAACGCTCCGGCTCATCGCGCTCAAGCTGATGACAGCTCAACATCATAAAGGACTGCGCCTGCTCGCTGAGACCCCGAAGATATGGCCCCGCCTCAACCTCCACTCGCCCCGCCTCCCCGCGCGTTGACGGCTCTACCGCCCCCTCAACCACCGCCGCCCGCTCCAGGTACACCCAACTCATCCACGCCAGCGCCACACAGCACACCGCCGCCGAGGCCCACACCACCCCGCTGACGTCTCCGCTCCAACCCCGCAGTTCGCCATCCCCCCCACGTACACGCGCCTCATCCCTCTCCGAGGAATCCTCACCACGCTGCAGCCCCTCCCAGCGCGGAATCGCGCGCATCCCCTCCATCACCGTGCGCGCCTCTTCGGCCGCCCACAGCCCGCTGCTGCTCGTATCGCCTGTGGCCGCGCGACGCGACGCCCCCCCCTGCCCCCCCTGGGACGCGCGACGCAACGGCGACATCCCCTCGCGCACCGTCTCGGCCGGTCGCATCCGATACCCGCACCGCCCACAAAACGGTGCCCCCGACGACTGCTCCGCCCCACACTCCGGGCAACTCACCTGACTGACTTCGCTCATCGGCTCATCGCTTGCGCCCCTTAAGGCGACCGTCTACCATGCCGCCCGGCTTCCCGGGCACCTTCTGAGTTGTGTTCCCCTCCCGGGGCCTTCCTTCGGTCCGATGACCTTTGTAGAACCTGTCGATAGCTCGCGGCAACCGCCCACCTTATTTTTAGGAGCCTCTCATGCGACGTTCACTGCGCGCCCTTTCCCTCGCCATCATCCTCGGCACCTCCTCGCTCGCCTGTGATAGCGAGCCCGCCGAGGAAGCCCCCGCCGAGGCCAGCGACCAGGCTCCCGCCGCTGATGAAGCCGCAGAAGAAGGCACCGAAACCGCCAACGAAACCGACGAAGAGAACATCGAAGAGCTCGCCAGCGGCCAGTGGGTCCAGAGCGATCTTTATGCGGTGCGTTTTCGCGTGCCCGGCGACTGGGACGTCCGTCGAACCGCCGAGGCCGTCTCCGCCACCGCTCCCGACGGCTCCACCACCGTGCTGCTCGCCGGCTCCGAATCCGACAACACCATCCAGGCCGCCATCAACGACCTCAAGACCGAAGTTGAATTCAAAGACATCAACTTCGACAACAGCGGCCTGACCACCATCAACGGCATGCCCGGCACCCGCGGTACCGGCTCGGCCGTCATCGTCGAAAAAGATGGCGATCGCGAAATCCAATTCCTCGGCTACGCCGTGCGCGTGGGCACCAACAACGTCACCCTGATGGTCTTCAGCGACGCCGCCATGTACGAAGCCCAGAAAGATGTCATCGACGGCATCGCCCAGACCCTCACCCGTATCTAACTTCAACGAGGTGCATGCTACGCACGCCCCTCACCATCTCCAAAACGCACAAGGCACATCCCCATGTCCGAACTCTTTGCACGCATCAAAGACGACGTCAAAACCGCGATGAGGGCTCGTGATACCGAGCGCCTCAGCACCCTGCGCATGCTTCAGTCCACGATCAAAAATCAGGAAATCGATCTGAAGCGCCCGCTGACCGACGACGAAATCACCGACGTGCTGGCCACCGAGATTAAAAAGCGCCGCCAGTCCGCCGAAGTCTACGAATCCGGCGGACGCCCCGAGCTTGCCGAAAAAGAGCTCGAGGAGATTAAAGTCCTCCAGGATTACCTCCCCGCGCAGCTCTCCGACGAAGAGGCCGCCACCATCGTCGCCGATGCCATCGCCGAGGTTGGCGCCGAGTCCCGCAAAGACATGGGCAAGGTCATGGGCGTGGTCATCCCCAAACTCAAAGGCGTCTACGACACCTCCAAAGTCAAAGATCTGGTCCTGGCCAAACTCGGCTAAGGGGTAGAACCTACCCTGACTTCAAGACCCCCGCTCACCCCAGAGGTGGCCGGGGGTTTTTCGTTGAACGCTCTCGATCGAACGCCTGGCACCCGATCTTCTGTACTCGATCGAACGCCTGGCACCCGATCTTCTGAACTCGATCGAACGCCTGGCACCCGATCTTCTGACCTCGATCGAACGCCTGGCACCCGATCTTCTGACCTCGATCAAATGCCTGGCACCCGATCTTCTGACCTCGATCGAACGCCCGGCACCCGAGCTCGATCGAACGCCCGGCACCCGAGCTTCAGTACTCGATCGAATGCCTGGCACCCGATCTTCTGAACTCGATCGAACGCCTGGCACCCGATCTTCTGAACTCGATCGAACGCCTGGCACCCGATCTTCTGAACTCGATCGAACGCCTGGCACCCGAACTCCCGAACTCGATCGAACGCCTGGCACCCGACATCCCCCCCTGATTAAAACGATCAGTGCATGCCGTCGTCACCGAAGTCCGGCGTCCGGAAACCGACCTCATCGAGCAACCCGAAGATCTCGGAGGTGCACTTTAAGCCGCTCGACGGAAACTGAATCCCGCTCCCCTCAAAACGCGCCAGAAACAAAATAGGATCGGCCCCCCGCGTATACCCCAGCTGCACCAGCGTGGCCTCCGGGATGAACTCATCGCGCGAGATATGAATCCGCTCCCCCAGCACATACAACCCCTCCGGCTTGAGCGGAGTGAGCGTGGAGACGTAGGCCGGATCGCGGATCAGATAGCCCTTCTCATGAAAACTCCACCGGTTATGCGCGTTGGCCGCCGGAAGCAGCAGGAGCGGCGGTCCCTGCTGAGAGTGGTTATGAAAATACACCAGCAGGTTCTCCCGAACCCACTGCTCTTTGCCGGGCAGAGCCTCGGTGGTGCGGTACAACCCGCAGGGGGGTAGACTTACATGCATCAGCTTGGTTCTCGCGTCAGAGGCATCCAGGCGGGCTTTAACGTCCACCACGCTTGTTGACCAGCGTCTTGGCCATGCGTTGGACCTGGTGGGAGACGTTTCGATTGCGCGTTAAATCACGCAGCTCTTTGGTGCGAAGATGGTTCAAAAAGCTCATCACATCGCTGAGCGGTGTCTTCGGGTTCATCGTCAGACTGACCATCACATCGTAATGCCGCGTCCAATCGCGGTTCATCGCGATGTATTTAATGACACCCTCGGGAATCGATTTATTCGAGGCCAGCTGCCGAATATCCGCCGGGCGCAACCGCGGTGAGCGAATCGCCGCCAGGTGCACAAGTTTGTTGGAGTCTCGCACCAGGATGTTAATCGCCTCCTTGCTTCCCACCGACGCCAGGCGGATCTTCTGCGAGAGGTTCATCTGCGCAATCTGGCTGTAGAGGCTGCCCTTACGACGGCGCTCCTCAACAACCTCGTCCTCCTCATCCTCATCGTCGCCCATCAGCTCGCGTTGCATCCGCTCCCGCTCCGAGCGGGTCAGACTCGGATCATCGAGCTTCGAGAGCATCGCCTCCTCGGACTTGCGACGGGTCTGCTCCTGCTGCAACACCCCGGCAAAGGCCTCATCATCGAGTCCGCCCTCACTGCTCAGCGGCTCCCCGCTGCGCAACGCCTCCTCAAGCCCGGGAAGCCCCGACAGGTTCACGTCGTTGCGCCTGGCGAGATCGATGAGTTTATCGACCGTTGCCATCCGCGCACGCGTATTGGTGTAGAGCGCCTCAATGATCGCCGGGCTGCGCAAGACCCGCACCTGATTGTTGGCGATGATCTCGCACACCTCCGCGCTGGCCTCCTGGGCCAGGCGCACGATCGTGCGGTCATCCGTCGCCTTGTTGAGCGCAATGGCCTGCGCCACCGGCTCACTCGCTCGAAGCTCCGCCACCCAGTCAAGCACACCGGCCGGCTGATCGGCCTGCAACGCCGGCAACAACACCGCCTCGGGCATCCCGTCGAGCGCCTCGGTGACGGCCGGCGCCAGCGCCCCGTCAAAATGCAGCTGATAAAACACCCGAATCAACTGATCCGGCGGTGCCGGCACCATCCCGCGCGCCGCCATCATCTTCATCGGCGCCGGTGCCTGCGGCCCCACATGCGTTCGCAGATTCGGTGCAAAACTCTCCAGCGCCAGCGGCTGGCGTTCAAACTCCTCACTCATTGAGCGTCCCGGTCCTTAAATAATGCGTTCCCAGAGGGCTTTGGATTGCTACCTCCACCTTAAGTGCGCCCCCTACCTTTGGCAACGCGCCTTCCTCGTTCAAGCGCCTGGCACCCGCGCGACTCGATGAGATGCGATCGCCTGGCACCCCTGCTTTGCGAGCATGTTCGAACGCCTGGCACCCGAACATCGGCCCCCCGAATAACTCCGATATCATTCCTCCCGACCACGCCTTCTTGCCCCTGCAAACATCCCCACCAGCACCCACCACCACAAACGCTCCGGCGCACCACCGCCTCCTGCGACCACACACCCTCCCTCACCACCTCCATCTGCACCGGTGCCAGGCGACCGAACCGTCTCCTCCACCTCCAGCCGAAACTCCCTCAAGCTCTCATCGACCGAGATATACGTCAGCACCACCGGCTCACCATCCGCCCCGCTCACAAGCCCCAACTCCACGCCCACGGCCAACCTCTCCCAGTACCCCACCGCCAACCTCTCGCCATCATCCACGCTCCGAAGCTCAAGCACCCGCTGCCCGTCCGAGGCCTGCCGCAACGCGGCAATATAACCGGCCCCCACCCACCCCCGCGCCACGTCACTCAGCGGCACCCACCGACCCTCAAGCTCGCCATCAAACTCCAGCTCACGATCGAAGATCACCTCCCCCTCCCGCACCCGCGTCACACCGCTGACTGCCTCCCCCCGCACCCGCCAGAACACCACCACCGAACCATCGTCGAGCGTCCGCACACCTCCCACCACCTCGCGCCTCTCCCACGCGTCAATCGACGGTGAAAAGCTCTGCCAGCCTCCCGCACCGTCATAACTCCAGAGCTGCCTCCCCACCCCCTGCAGCTCCTTGAGCGTCACCCAGAACCCACCCGACGTATCGGCAGCAACATCATCGATCACCTCCCCCTGCCCCCCCTCCGGACGCGCTCCCACCACCATCACCTGGCCATCATCCACATTCACACCGTGCAGCTGCACCGTCTCCCGCAGACGCCCCCCCACTGACTCCTGCGCCTGAGTGAGCACCGCCACCATGCCGCTCACCGCATCAAAGGCCATCCCCCGCCCGGTCGCTTCCCACGCCCCCACATAGTCCTCATCCTCGGCAATCTGGCGATCTTCCACCGCCCAGACCTCCTCCCCGCTGCGCGCAATCCGCGCCACAAAACCCGTGGCCAGCCCCGCCGGAAGATCCATCCGATCCCCGCGCACCACAAACCCCGCCCCCCCGGGAAGCACGAACGCATCTTCACAGCGCGAGGGCGCTCCGGCCCGACGGTACCCATAGCTCAACGCCTCATCCTCATACGCGACCACCACCACACAACGGGACTCGAGCTCCTCGCCCGCACTCATCACCAGCAGTGTGGTGCCCTGACCATCGTCGCGCACCTGTGCAAGCCGCGGATCCACTCCGGTGGGCGCATCCCAACTTCGCAGCGAACGCGAGCTCAGCTCCTGCGCGCCGGCCACACTGCCCACCAGCATCACTGCTGCCAGCGCCACACCCCACACCCCGGCTCGCCATCTCGCCAGATTGATCTGCCCTGCCACCATCCTCATTCCCCTGCTCAACCCATAAAAAAAGCTCGCCGGCATAGCGCCGACGAGCTCTTATCATAACCTCATCCCCCCCGAGGGAAACCCGCGAAGTCGCCCACACAAGCCTCCCCCGAGAAACTCACTCGCGATAATGCGCCACCCAGCCGTCCTTCGACTCAAACACACGGATGCAGGTGATCGTCTTATCCTCGCACAGGTCAAACCAGTGCCAGGTCCCCTCCGGCACCACCAGAAGATCGCCAGGATGCACTTCCACATCAAAGACCTTGTCGTCTTCGCTGTGAATCGTGAACACCCCGCGACCATCGACCACAAAACGCACCTCATCCTCGGTGTGCTCATGCTCCTTGTCGAACTTCGCCAGCAGCGTATCCAGGTTCGGCGTCTCGGGCGTCAGCGCGATCACGTCGGCCGACTGATAGCCTCCACGCTCTTTGAGCGCGGCAATCTCGTCGGCGAACACTTTGAGGATGCGCTCCTGCTCGCTCTCGGCCTGCATCGCGCGAGCCTCCTCGGTGTGCAGCTTGGAGATATCCCAACGCTCGTAGCCCAGCCCGTACACCTTCACAAACGCGTCGATCGCCGCCGCGTCCGTCAACACCTCATCCGTCCCACGCACTCGCAACTCGGCCATCGCCTTCCTCCTGATCACATCGTTTATGACCCGCTTATGCGGGCCGGGCGTCTTCGCATCAAAGACGCCGGTTAATCCCTATCACTCGGCTGGGTTTTACCTGCAGCAGCATCCTCGCCGCAAGCCATGCCCTCAAACTTTCAACGCCCTCCCTCTCTTCCCCGCAACACTCAAAATAAACGCGCCGCCGATACCCACCGACGACGCGTTTTTTCAATCCCTATTCACAGCGCACGCGCCGATCAGAGCCGGAAGATCAAAAACTCCAGGATCCGCTGCATATCCTCACCCAGGTTGCTCTGCTCCTTGTTGTGGAACGACGTAAACACCACCGTCCCATAATTGGGCTGCTCGCGCTGCGTCACCAGGAGCGGCGAATCCTGCACAACTGACGTGCCCGTCTGAGCCGCACCACAGCTCGGAGTGCACCGGGACACATCTCCGCTGAAATGCACCTGGGCGTTCGGCCCGACCGAGCGCGCCACCACCCACTGCACGTCACCCGACGAGAACTGAATGCTCGCCGTCGAACCGTTCAACAAGGTCTGCATCTCCGTCGAATCCACCGACGCATTCACGGTCTGCGGCGCCGACCCCACCCGGGCCTCCGACAGCGTCGACCCCTCAAACGCAATCATTCCCTCAAACACCTCGCTGATAAACGGGTGTGCCCAGTCCGAGACGTAGAGGCTGTTGCCGTTGGCCACAAAGTCACGCAGGTTCTGCGCGATAAGCGTCATATCCGCCCCCCGCGACTGTAAATCTCCCCAGAGCGTGCCGCACTCAATAAACAGAATCCGGAAGTAGTTCAGCTGGGCCGGATTCTCCAAAAAATGTTTGGCGCGATCCACCCCCGTCGAACCAAACACCGACGCGTCCTGCCCCATCAACGTGTACTCCAGATCCAGGCTCTGCAAGATCTGGCGCACGTTATCATACTGCCCCTGCAACACCGCGATGGGCACCTCACTGGCGTCCACGCACAACTTATCGGCATCCGCCGTCAGATCGGTGGTCTGCCCGTTGTACACCGTCACCTGGCGGGTGTTCGAGAACGACCCGGAGCTCACCTCCACCTCGTGCAACCCCGCCGGAACATCGGCAAACTCAAAGGTGCCATCGCTGCCGGTGCGGGTGCTCATCTCAAAGGGCTCACCCTCACAGTTCACACCTCGAATCGTGGCGTTGGCCGCCGCCAACACCTGACCGTTGGTCGCACACGCCCGAGCGATCAGCTGGCCCGGGCCGCAATCTTCCGGCGGCTCCACAACATCGCCACCGCCGTCCGGCTCACCGGCGTCCAACCCTCCATCGGGGTTGCCGCTATCTTCAGGCACATCCACTTCCGGCGCATCATCCGGCGAACCGCTGTCTTGATTACCGGCATCCTGCTCAGGGTCCCGGCCAACATCCTGACCCGGCCCCGTCGGCACACACAGACCGCTGACCGGGTTAAGCTGCATCCCCGGCTGACATGCATCCTGCTCGCCATCGAGCACATCTTCGGCGCACCCCGCTCCCAGGCTCAGCGCTCCCACACACATCAGCCCGATCATCCACCGCTTGATCACCTTCATAGCTTCCTCATAACGTGTATCATCCCTCCACCCCACACCTGCGCGCTTTTCAGGTTCCAGCACATCGTCCACCGGACACATCGGCGCAGCATCGCCGGGCGGCGAGTCTCATCTTTTTTCCTGAGCAATCTCAAGCGACGTAGATTAGCAATTCCTTAGTTTCTCTGCAATTCCCCCGCAAAACGCGTCACTTATCCTCCTCACCTTCCTGACCGATCGATAAGTCCTGCTTGAATCCCTGACGCGACGCCCTCACCATAGGCCCATGGCCATCACCGTGCGTCTGAAACATGACGCCCCAGCTCCTCAGACCGGCTGAGCCCCTCATGCACACCATCTCCCTGCGCCTTACCAGCATCGCGCTACTCGTAAGCGCCACGCTCCCCGCCTTCTCCTGCTCCTCCGGCCCGGCCGCATGCGCCGACGACGACGTCGCCTGCCAGCTCAACATCGCTCCGGTCTGCGAGACGTCCAGCTCCGCCTGGTCGCCTGGCACCCCGATCTTCAAAGACGTCTCCGAGCAGGCCGGCACACCCGCCCTTGGGGCGGTCGGCACCCGCATCTCTGTGGCCGATGTCAACCACGATGGCCTGCCCGACATCCTGGCGCGCCGCCCCGGCGGCGCCTCCGACGACTTCTCCGAAGAAGGCACCCGCCACACCTGGCTGCTTATCAACCGGGGCGACGGCACCTTCGAAGACGCCACCGAATCCTCCGGACTCCTCGCCACCCGCACCCCCTCCGACCCGCCACGCCCCGTTGAGACCGTCGCCTTCGGCGACGTCAACAACGATGGCTTCCTCGATGTGGTCACCGCCTTCACCAACACGTCCTCGCCACTCTCCGACCAGGGCGCCGAAGTGATGCTCGGCGACGGCCAGGGCGGCTTTACGCTGGGTCCTGTCTCACTCGCGCTGCAGAAGGCCGGAGAGCTCAGCGTACGTGGCGGCCTCTCACTCACTGACATCGACCGCGATGGCAACCTCGACCTCTGGATCGCCAACGGTGCCGCCGGCGCCGACGGCCCTCAGCAAGACCAGCTTCTCAAAGGCGACGGCCAGGGCGCCTTTGCCGACATCACCGCCGAGGCAGGCCTTACCACCGAGCCCTGGACGATCGGTGCCCTCAACGAAGCCCGCGCCCACTCCAACGCCTGGTCCGGCGCGGCCTGCGACCTCAACAACGACGGCACCCCCGAGCTCCTCGCCGCCTCCTACGGCCGCGCCCCCAACCACCTCTGGCTCGGCTCCCAAACCAACGGCAATCTCGCCTTCACCAACCACGCCATCCTCTCAGGCTACGCCTTCGACGATCGCACCGACTGGAGCGACAACGAGTCCGCACGCTGCTTCTGCAAACTCAACCGCAGCGCACAAGACTGCGCCGAGGTCCCCGATCCCCGCGTAGTCTGTGAATCCCAGGCCGACATCCTGCGCTGGAACCACGCCCAGGATCGCAACCCCTTCCGCCTTGGCGGAAACAGCGGCACCACCCTCTGCGCCGACCTCAACAACGACGGCCACCTCGATCTTTTCACCACCGAGATCGTGCACTGGGACGTCGGCTCCTCATCCGACCCCTCCGAGATCCTCTACAACACCGGCGGCGACACACTCCGCTTTGAGCGCCCTGGTCCTGAGTTCACCGGCCTCGACCGTCCGCGCCAGACAACCTTCGACGACGGCGACATCACCGCCGCCACACTCGACTTCGACAACGACGGCCGCCTCGACATCCTCATCGCCTCCACCGACTACCCCGGCACCCGCGCGCACCTCTACCACCAGCAACCCGACGCCACCTTCGTGCTCGTCAGCCCCGAAGAGGGCATCGACCTGACCAGCGCCCACGGTGTGGCCACCGCGGACTTCAACCGCGACGGCGCCCTCGATCTGGTCGTCGGCCACTCCCGAAACCGCTGCTCCTCCGGCGACCACTGCCGGGAGTCCGCTCACGTGCGCATCTTCGAGAACACACTTCCCCCCGACAACTGGCTGCAAATCCAACTCGAAGGAGCCCCTGGCATCAACACAAGCGCCATCGGTGCCCACATCACCCTCACAACCCCCGACCACACTCAACTCGCGGAGGTCCAGGGCGGCCACGGCCACTACGGCATGCAAAACGATCTCACGCAGCATTTCGGCCTGGGCGACCACTGTCAGGCCGAGGTCACCGTGCGCTGGCCCGACGCCGAGCTCACCACCGAGACCTACACCCTTCCGGCCGGCTATCGTTTCGTGCTGAGCCCCGGAGCACCTCCCAGGGTCGCCCCCTGATCGAACGCCTGGCACCCGTACGCTTGCATGATCGAACGCCTGGCACCCGTACGCTTGCATGATCGAACGCCTGGCACCCGTACGCTTGCATGATCGAACGCCTGGCACCCGTACGCTTGCATGATCGAACGCCTGGCACCCTCACGAAGATCGATGCCCTGGCACCCTCACGAAGATCGATGCCCTGGCACCCTCACGAAGATCGATGCCCTGGCACCCGTACGCTTGCATGATCGAACGCCTGGCACCCGTACGCTTGCATGATCGAACGCCTGGCACCCTCACGCTTGCATGATCGAATGCCTGGCACCCTCACGGAGATCGATGCCCTGGCACCCCGGTCGCGCTCAACCTGAGCGAACGCCTGGCACAACATCGTGTTGCCCCGCGTCTTACACCCCCGATCATCAACGTTCCAGAGCGACATCCAGCAAGGAGCAAGGGGGCCACTGCAGGAGCACAACCAACACGTCCTCAGCAGCAACGCGGACTTCGTGCTGGCACGTTGATGCCACCTCAATTACACCGCACCCATCCCCCCTCAAACGAATCCCCCTCCACAAACCCTTTCCTCTGCGGATAATCCTTCCCCGGACCGGCCTCCTGCCAATCGCCCACCTCCCGCCCGACGTCCTCCGCCGCCGCCCGCACAAGCTCCTTAAGCTCGACGTTGCGTTTGCGATCGTTTCGACACACCAGCATTGAGCCGCCCGGCTTGAGCACCGAAAAACAATCTGCCAGCACCGCCTGATAGTCCCGACGTACCGACCAGAACGCCCCGCTGCCTGCGGCTGCTGTCGGCGGATCGACAATGATCCCGTCAAAGAGCTCTCCGGCATCGACCGCCTGCTTTAAATAGTCGCGCGCATCCATCGCCTCATTCTGGTGCCCCTCCACCCCCAACCCGTTGAGTTGGAGATTCTCATCGAGCCAGCGCAGATAGCGTCTGGAAAGGTCCACATTCACCGTCGCTGCCCCGACCTTCGCCAGCGCCACGCTGAACGCGCCGGTGTGGCAGAAGAGGTTAAGCCAGCGCTGTCCCTCACCGGCACGTCGCTGCGCCTCCAGGCGATTGTCGCGTTGGTCGGCAAAAAAGCCCACGTCGATCCCCTCCCAGGGCTCCACCCGGTACTTAAGCCCCGACTCCTTGACCACGAGACTTCCCCCCGGCTTCAAATATCCCCCGCCGCGCCGTACCACCTCGGCCCGGGGCAACTTCCCCTCGGCCTCACGCACATCGCGCATATGCTCTACCGAAAGAATCATCGCGTCCCGGTCATGAGCCGCCAGCGCCTCATACACCGCCGGGGCCAGCCCGCGCCCACAGCGCCCGGTGATCGTCACCCTCATCACACTGCCCATCTGGTCGACCAGCACCCCCGGCAACCCGTCGGCCTCCCCGTGCACCACCCGGAACACATCGGTTTGACCCAGCTCTCGGTACAACGCCCCGCGCCTGGCCACCGCCTCATCGACTCGCAGTCCCACCTCTTCGTCGATCTTCTCGGCGGCCTCGGCCTCATCGCCCCAGTAGCGCGCCACGATCTCGCCAGTGCCATCAACCACCGCATACACCTTCGAGGGCCCCTTCGGCCCCACCAGGCGCACAGGTGCCCCGGGCTCCATCCCGTCGATCGAGCCCGTATGGCGATCGCGCAATACCCAGGGATGCTTACCTGCCTCAAGAAACTCCAGACTTTTGCCCGACACCTCGAGCGTCCCGACCGCCGTCGTCACCTTCACACCCTTTTTAAACGCCTGTGGCGTCGGACACACCGGAATCGACGGCCGCCATGAACGCAAGCTCGGCCAGCTGTTCGCAAAATCCTCCCCACCAAAGAGGGCACCCAGCCTCAACCTCACCCCGCCCTCCACTGCATAACCGCCCCGCTCCACATCCCCCAGCACTGGCGAGCCCCCCCGGGCCAGCGCTTCAAGCACCCCCTGATAGATGCCCCGCTCCGGGGCCTCTCCAAACTCAACGCTCAGCTGAACCTCCGCCAGCCCCTCCCACGTCATCGTGATCGCATAGCTGACCTTCGCCCCCGATGCCTCCCATACCCCGGTGGCATGCAGCG
Source organism: Lujinxingia sediminis (assembly GCF_004005565.1). NCBI lineage: Bacteria > Deltaproteobacteria > Bradymonadales > Lujinxingiaceae > Lujinxingia > Lujinxingia sediminis. The sequence continues at coordinate 439,747 of NZ_SADD01000002.1, forward strand.
GCCGCGGCACAATCGCCACCCACGTCTGCTGAACCTCACCCCGCCATAACTTCGCCTCCAACCCCTCGGCTCGCGACGCACTCGTCGCCAGAAGCCACGGCCCGCCCGCGTTACTCGGAGCCTCCCACACCGGCGTAAAACCCTGCCGATCGACCCCCAGCATATCCGCCAGAAAGAGCACCGGATCCATCGGATCTTCCGGGTTAATGGCCCCGGCCATACCCACCGGCTTCTCCACCACCACCCACCCATCGCCCCACAGCAACGCCTCGGCCTCCGGCAGCCCGTAGACCTCCTCCCCATCGCCAACCTCAACCTCGACCTTTGCCCCAAACCCCACGATCTGAGTGGCCTTAAAACAGGTCGCCCCATTGACCTGCACCTCCCCTGCCGCAAAAAGTGCCTCAACCTGCTCACCAGTACCCTGCGGCCAGGCCCGCCGCACCCACTGCCCCACCGGCGTGCGCTGCTCCTCCCCCTCCATCGGCACCAAAAACGTCAGGCTCTTTCCCATCTTCTCACCCATCGGCGTCGGTTGACATCTTGCCCCCTCCCCATCGCCGCCGCACCGGCAACGCTGCAAAAGGCGCTTTCTCCGGCGTCATACCCCCCCACCCCTCACCTCGACAAGATCCCCGACCTCACCCTACGACTTTTCCTGCACCCCGCTCTGCCTTAACTTCAAAGCGTCGCGGATGACGCCGGGGCAATTGCCTGGCACCCGCACGCTCCCTTGATCGAACGCCTGGCACCCGCACGCTCCCTTGTTAGAACGCCTGGCACCCGCACACTCCCTTGATCGAACGCCTGGCACCCGCACACTCCCTTGATCGAACGCCTGGCACCCGCACGCTCCCTTGATCGAACGCCTGGCACCCGATCGTGTCGCATCGCCTGGCACCCTTCCACCCCCAGACCACTCGCGTTAATCTGCCTCGCGGCGACCACCTCCTACTTACTCGGCGCACCAATGACCCCCGACGAAAAACGCATCCTCTACTGGCGCCCGATCGCCCTCTTCGTGGCCGCGTTCATCGGCCTCAACCTCTTCGGGGCCTTCGGCTACCTTGCCAGCCTCAACACCTACGTCGTCCTCATCCTCTCGCAGGTCCTGGTCGTCCTGGGAATCGCCCTGGCATACCGGCGTTTTGTGGCAACCAACGCCCCCGGCTGGCCGCGCCTCTCCCCCCGCGGCCTCTCCCCGCTGGCACTCGTCCTCACCATTTTGGCTGCCGTCACCCTGGGATTCTTCTCCAACCTCCTGGGGGCGCTGATCGTCGAACTCGTCCCCGGCATGCGTGAGATCGCCGAGAACTACCAACAAACCGTCGAAGATCTCCTCCTCCCCGACGATGCCTTCTCGCAGATTCTGGGCGCTGTGGCCGTAGCTCTGGTCGCCCCCATCTGCGAAGAGTTCCTCTTCCGTGCCACCATCCTCCCCGAGCTTGCCCGCACGCGACGAGCCCGCAACGCCATCATCCTCAACGGCATCCTCTTCGGCGCTATGCACGCCAACCCCATGGCGTTTATCCCCCTCTCCATCGTGGGCATTTTTCTGGCACATCTCACCCTGAGCAGCGGCGGCGTCTTCCTGGCCATCCTCGCCCACGCCGCCCTCAATACCGCTAACGGCGTCGTCCTCCCCCGCATCGCCCACCTTGCCGACACCACCCCCGAAGACGCCGGTCTGCTCAGCACCCTGAAAGCCCTGGCCCTGATCACCCCGCTGGCCATCTTCTTCTGGTGGTCGATTCATCGCGAACTCAAGCGAATCTCGCCGAGTTCATCCCCTGACTCGTCCCCTTCCCCCTAAAACTCGTCGCTGGCCTCATCCACCGCGGCCTCCACCTCATCAAGCTCGAGCCACTCCACATAGCGCGAGACTACAAAGTCGTCGGCCAACACATCTGCCATCGCGCGCCTCCCTCCCGTCCAACGCCGCGCCCCGCATAACCACAGCGGCATCCCATCCTGCGGCTCGCACATCTCCAGCTCCGCCAGCTCCGAGTACGCATAACGCGGCTGCATCTGGCGCTGCACATCGATCACCCCCAGGTAGGCGAACGCCCGCTCATCGTACTCCTGGCGATCCCCAAACATAATCCGGCATGTCTTCAGCCACCGGTAATGCACGTACGCATCGGTCGGCCGCAGCCCCACCCGCGCGATCCTCGCCAGGCGCTGAGCCACATCGTCGCGGACACGGGCATCGGGCGAGTTCATCATTCGGCACATCGAAAAAAGCGCCCCCAATCGCAAGTCCACATCATAGTCCGGAAGCCCTTCGGCCTCGACCACTCGCCACGCCGCTGGCTGCCCGTACTCAGCCAACCTCCCCAACGCCGCGCTCATCTCCAACAGCACCTCCACCTCGGGTGAGCCCTCCAGCTGACGATCGATCATCGCCAGCACATCCCCCCCCTGAGCCGGTGAAATCTGTCGGGTGAGCTTCAAACAACTCGTAGGCAGGCTGCCCTGCTGGAGCGCCGCACACCCCCGCAACCAACGATAAAAACGCTCCGTCTCCGGACGATCGCGCTCCTCACGCATCGCATCGACCACCTCGGCCACCAGAAGTTGATGCGCGCCACCTTCAACCTCGGCCCAGAATCCATCCATCGAACGAGCTAGCTCCCCCTCAAATCGCTCCCCGAGGTAACCCCGCACAAGGCAGGTCCACGGTGCGCGCTCACTGCGCCTGCTCACCACCAACGCCAGCGTATCCCACTCCGGCGCATCCGCTCCGGACTCTTCCACATGCCAGCTGCAGATCTTCTCGGTGAGCGCCCGCGGCCCAAACTCAAGCGCCCGCAAACGTTCCTCTTCGTCCAACGCTCCCACGTCGACCGCGTTCACATCCCACTTCGAGAATGCCTCACTCGCAACGTGCGCCTGACGCTCCGCCGGTGAAAGTTCGGCCAGCGGGTCGACCTGCTCTCCTTGCTGCGGCACCACCCACACCCCCCACCCTAACACCGCCACCGTCAATGAGAGCGCAAGCCCACCCCACAACCCTGCATCGAGCTCCCCCTCGCGCTGCGCCTCTTCACCCGGCGCTGGAATCACCAACTTCGCCATCACCTACTCCCAGAACTCGAGCTTCGCTCGATGCTACCGCAACTTCTCGCTATCGCGGCCATCCTATCGACGCCCCCCTTCTCTGTCGACCGGGCGCAACGCGATCGAGCGCCTGGCACCCGAACTTCTCCTTCATGTCAGAGCGCCTGGCACCCGAACCGCTCCTTCATGTCCGAGCGCCTGGCACCCGAACCGCTCCTTCACCTCCGAGCGCCTGGCACCCGAACCGCTCCTTCATGTCAGAGCGCCTGGCACCCGAACTTCTCCTTCATGTCAGAGCGCCTGGCACCCGAACTTCTCCTTCATGTCAGAGCGCCTGGCACCCGAACCGCTCCTTCATGTCCGAGCGCCTGGCACCCGAACTTCTCCTTCATGTCAGAGCGCCTGGCACCCGAACCGCTCCTTCATGTCCGAGCGCCTGGCACCCGAACCGCTCCTTCATGTCCGAGCGCCTGGCACCCGAACTTCTCCTTCATGTCAGAGCGCCTGGCACCCCATACTTTTCTTGCCCACACAGGCTCCCCCCCCTACCATCATCCTCGAACTCTTCAGTGATGCACCACCGACCGGCCCTCGCGCCCAACGGAGCTTCATGACCCGGCCGAAGTCCAACGATTGCTCCCCACGACACGCCGTCGTCAAGCGCACATCGAGCCCTTTTGACCTCGACGTGTTGCGCGGCTGGTCCGAAGAACGCGATCCGGCTCTTGCCAGCCCCCATGCCCTCTCCGCTCTGGCCACCCTTCACCAACGTGACGCTTCCAACACTCCCATCGCCTCCTATCCCATCTTCGGCCCGGCGATCTTACTGGGGCGCTTTCACTCGCAACACTCCCCGGTCGATCTTCTCTTGGACAGCCTCCAGGACCACCAGACGTACCGCCTCGGCTCCCCCCACGCCCATCTCGAATGGCTCCCCTCCGGCCAATGGGGTGTTCAAGCGCTCGCTCCTCAATCCCCCACCCTCCTCAACGACGAACGCATCGACACCCTGGCGACCGCCCGCGAACTGCGAGCCGGCGACCGCATCACGCTCGGTGTAACGACCTTCGAGTTCGAACCTCACGACATCACGCGGGAGCACCACCAGCACCAACTCGACACGCTTCTCACCAGCTGCCGCCCGCCGGCGCTTTTTTTGATGCGTAGTGGCGCGCCCGCCGGCCCCTGCCACCCTCTCGATCCACAACGCTCCTTAACCCTGGGACGCTCCTACCCCCCGGCCAGAGTTCTGCCCAACTCCCACCACTGGCCCCCTCGGCCGGAGCACTTCTGGGACCTGAGCGGCTTGCCGGACATCGAGCGAAAGTTCGTCGCCTTCCAACACGCACGCCTCTTCTTTAAAGAGCAACGCTGGCATATCGAACCTCTCTCAACTCGCCAGCGCACCTACGTTAACCGCATTCCCATCAACGTCCCGACGGCGCTGGAGCCCGGCGACGAGCTCGGCCTTGGCTCCGCCCTCTTCCACCTCCAACTCCCCACAACCCACGTTCTTCCCCGGCGCAACATCACCCCTCCACGCCCCATCAACTGGAGCGAAGGACACCCCCCGGCTGAGGATCCTCAACGATGAGCGCCAGGCCAGACCCTCCGATCGCAATCCTGCCCTCCGAGCCCGATGCGCCCACCGCCTCCATCCTTCAGGGCTCAAACGCTCAGCCCTACCTGCGCTGGTCGGGACCCGCTGACTGGCTCCATGACGTCCGCGAGGCTTTCGCTCCTCCGGGGCACCCATGCCTCCCATCAACCACAGACGTACGCGACGAAACATCCCTCGCTCTCAAACTTCCTTCCCCGGACGCTCAACCCTTCGACGCCTGGGCCTGGCGAAACCTCGCCGACCACAAGGCTGTCGACGCTCTCCTGAACCTCACCCGCGCCATTCAACAACTTCATCACCGTGGATGGACACTTCGAGGCCTGCGCACAGAAGATCTCCTCCTCGACACCTCTCGCGGCACCCTCCTGATCGCCGCTGCTCCTCGCCTCGCGCCCATGCCGCGAACCCCCGACAATGAGACCATCTGGCGCGACATCCGCGTCTTCGCCAAACTCGCCTACGAGAACTTCCTCGGCCACGAGTATCCCGGAGGCCATCACCTGGTCACCCTTCTCCAGGACCGCAACGCCCTGCGCGACGTTGGCCTCACACACCCGGCTCTCCCCCAGCTGCTCGCCGGCTGTGTCACCCCCTACGGCGACCTCGCCTACCGCCACACCGACGAACTCCTCGGCGGCCTCACACACCTGCGCACTGAACTCACACGCCCCTTGCAACTCGAAATCGCCTCGCGCTCCACCCAGGGAAACTACCTCTTCCGTCAAAACAACCAGGACAGCTGCGGGCACATCCTCCTCGACACGGTCTGCGATTCCCAGACCCACCGCATGGGATTTTTCTGTGTCGCCGACGGCATCGGAGGCATCCAGGACGGTGCAGCCGCCAGCACCGCCGCCGTACGCGCGGCCTGCGCCGCCTTCATGCGCGCCTGGGAGCACGCCCCACCCCATGACATCCTCAACGCCCCCACCGAGCTTGCCCGTGCGATCGCCCGCGTCACAAGCCAACATCTGGCCCTTTACGGCGAATTCTCCCCCGATCAAAACCGCGGCGGCACAACCTTCACCGGTCTGGTCATCGCTGGCGAATACGCTGGCCTCTGCCACGTCGGCGACTCCCGCGCCTGGCTGCTACGCGACCAACACCTCTTCACTCTCTCCGAAGATCACACCCTGGCCAACATCTTCGAAAAACTCGACCACATCCCCTCACCTGCCGAACGCGACGCCAGCCATCGCACCATCGCCCGCTTCCTGAGCACCGGCACCGAACTTGACGACGCCCGCATCGACACCTTCAGAAACGACCTCCCGGACCTCCTCAACCAGCCCGATCTTCCCTCCCGCGGGCTTCGCCTCCAGGACGGCGACCTCCTCATCTTGACCACCGATGGCGCACACGGCGAGCTGAGCAACAAAGATTTACATTCCCTCGCCCGGACCCACTACAACGCTCCAGACGCCCTCTGCGAAGCCATCGTCCACAACGCCCTCACACGCGTCGGAAAAGACAACAGCACCGCCATGGTGATCCGCCTGAGCCGACGCACATCAGCCTGACGCTGAACATCTTTTTACTTGTCCATCTCCAGCTCGCTCCTAGTTTGGCTGTACTCGTTTTCAGCCATCCCTCTTTTTGGGAGCATCTATGCGTGGGGACACATCCCGCTCGCCGGTCCTCGATCGGCGGCCTGATATCGACGCCACCGTCGCGCGCTTTCGTGACGTGCGAGGCACCACCGAACGCCTCGCCGAACCGATCCCGGCCGAAGATCAGGTCGTTCAGTCCATGGCCGATGCCAGCCCCACCAAATGGCATCGCGCCCACACAAGCTGGTTCTTTGAAACCTTTGTCCTGGCACCCCACCTGCCCGGCTACCAGCCTTTCCATCCTCGCTTCGCCCTGCTCTTTAACTCCTATTATCAGGGCGCCGGACCTCAATACCCACGCCACCTCCGGGGCACCCTGGGCCGCCCTACCTGCGACGAGATCGCCCGCTACCGTCGCCACGTCGACAGCGCCGTTGAGCATCTTTTTGCCTCTCACCCCGACCGCCTGGACGATGTCACTCCCTTGATCGAAGTCGGCCTGGAACACGAGCGTCAGCATCAAGAACTCTTACTCACCGATATCAAACACGCGCTCGCCACACATCCGCTCCAACCCGCCTACAACGACCTGAGCGAGGCCCCACACCAGGAACCCATGCCTCTGCGCTGGCGATCCTACAGCGGTGGCGTCTACCGCATCGGGCACTCCGATACCCTCAAAACCTTCGCCTTCGACAACGAGCGCCCCCGCCACGGCGTCTTCCTGGAGCCCTTTGCCCTTGCCGACCGTCTCATGACCAACGGCGAAGTACTCAACTTCATCGAGGACGGCGGCTACGATGACCCGCGCTGGTGGCTCTCCGCCGGCTGGGACCTCGTTCAGCGCGAAGGCTGGCGCTCCCCCCTCTACTGGCAGAACATCGACGAGCAGTGGCACACCTTCACCCTCGGCGGCCCGCGCCAACTCCGCCTCGATGAACCCGCCTGCCACCTGAGCTTCTTCGAGGCCGACGCCTACGCGCGCTGGGCCGGAGCCCGTCTCCCTACCGAGGCCGAATGGGAGGTCGCCTGCGCAGAGCTCCCCCTCCACGGCAACCTCCTGGAGAGCAAGGCACTTCACCCCCGCCCCGCCCCTGAAGCCTCCTCCAACGCGCTCCGACAAACCTTCGGCGACGTCTGGGAGTGGACCGCCAGCCCTTACTCCCCCTACCCCGGCTTTGAGCCCTGGTCGGCAACCCTGGGCGAGTACAACGGCAAGTTCATGTGCAACCAATTCGTCTTACGCGGTGGCTCCTGCCTGACCGCGACGGACCATATCCGACCGACCTATCGAAACTTTTTTCCGCCTCAGGCCCGCTGGCAATGCACCGGCATTCGTCTGGCCCGCTGATATCCCCGAATAGTTCCCTGATACTCTCTGCGTGTGAGCCTTTCATGAGCCTTGATACCACCCCCTTCCCCTCCCCAGCATCGCGCTTCCTTGCGGACGTCGTCGATGGTCTGACTCGTTCTCAAAAATACCTGCCCTGCAAATACCTCTATGACGATCGCGGCTCCCAGCTTTTTAACGCCATCTGCGAGCTTCCCGAGTATTACCCCACACGCACCGAACTCGCCCTCACCGAACGCTTCGCCCCGGAGATCGCTCAGCGCATCGGCGAGAGCGCAAATCTCATTGAACTCGGCGCTGGTAGTGGAACTAAAACACGGGCGCTGCTCGCACACCTCGAAGATCCGGCCGCCTACATCCCGGTTGATATCTCCTCGCATGAGCTCTCACGCTGCGTGCGCGCGATCTCCTCACAGTTCCCCCAACTCACCGTGAAGCCGGTCGTGGCCGACTATACCGGAGACTGGTCCTTGCCTCGCCTGGCCCGAAGCGCCCGCTCGCTCTTCTACTTTCCCGGCTCCACCATCGGTAACTTTGAGCCGGCCGCAGCGCGCGACTTCCTCGCCCAGAAAGCCGCCCTCGCCGGCAATGACGGCGCCCTGCTCATCGGCGTCGATCTCAAAAAAGACCCCGCCATTCTCGAAGCCGCCTACAATGACCGCGCCGGCATCACCGCTGAGTTCAACCTCAACCTGCTGCGGCGCATCAACCGCGAGCTCAACGCCGACTTCGCGCTGCACGACTTCCGCCACCAGGCCGTCTACAACGCCGAGGAAGGTCGCGTCGAAATGCACCTGATCAGCGTCCGCGACCAGCAAATCGCCCTGCCCGGTCACACCATCGAGTTCCAAAAGGGCGAGTCCATCATCACGGAACATTCCTACAAATACGCCATCCAGGAGTTCGCAAGACTCGCGGAAGACTCCCACTGGCGCACCCGCTCATTCTGGATCGACCCCGACGGCCTTTTCAGCCTCTGGTATCTGGAGACCACAGAGATGCACTGATGCCCTCGACCCTGCTCTTACTCAAAACTCCCGGGCATACCTCGCGGCCAGAACACGCTCCGAGCCGGATACTCATCGAGTTGACGCTCACGCCACTCACCGCCGTGGCGCGCCGGCCACAACCCGACCCGTTCGGCCTCCGAGGCCTCCCACACCGAAGATTGATGATGATCAAACTCCGGACTCACAAACGCCGCACCAGTGACCTGCTCCCACAAGACCTGCTGCAACGCGGCGACAACCCGGTTCTCCGGTTGAGCCCACGCTGCAGCATCTGCAGGCTCCGCCTGAGCATCCGCCGCTCCCATTCCCTCCCAGCTCGCTCCATCCTTGCGCCAGAGCATCGCCAACCCGGCCGATTCTTCCACCGCGGGCTCTACCCGCACGCGCCACTCCGAGACACCTTCTCCTGGCACACCCGACGCCTCCACCCATACCCCCGGGCCCACCTCCTTCATCGAGAAGATGCGCAGCACCACACCTTCGCGCCCCCCGTCAGCTCGCATAAAAAAGCTCAGCTCAAAACGCGTGGTCTCATTCAACGGGTCCAGAACCATCAGCGCCATCTGCACCGCTTCCGCTGCCGGGCTCGCCCCTTGCCGATCACGCAACGGCCACAGCCCGTGAAACACCACATCCCAAACCTGCTCCCGAAACACCGGGTCCACGACGTCCCAGGCCTCAAACACCACGACCTCAGCATCGTCACGAAGCCCCAGAGGCCACATCTTTTCAACGGGCCGGGCCTCCCATCCCATCCACCCCACGCGCTCATCCTCCAGCCCCAGCAACCCGCCCTCCAGGCGCCCCGATGACCGCTCAACCGGCGCGCCGCTCGCACATCCCGCCGCAACCATCAGCCCCAACAACCACACCCGGCCTGTCCATCGGCCTAACGCCATCGCCACTCCTTCCAACCTGCATCATCACAACCACACGATCCGCTCGCCGACCTTTACGCCTAGTCCTGACCGCCAGCACGATACGCTACACTCAACCCGAGCACCTGCCGACCATACGCCTCACCCACTCCAAACTCCTGCGCATAAAGATCATAGCGAAGCTCCACCTCCCAGTTCTCAGCAACCTGACGTGCCACGGCAACCACAAACGCGTTTCGGTTCTCATCGTCGATCACAAACGTCTCATCGATCAGAACCGGGTCTTCATATCGCGTCCGCTGAACCTCTGCCCGACCCGAAACGAAGATCTCCCACGGTCCGGGCAGGGTCAATGAGGCCTCCACCTGATGGCGACGCAACCCCTGCCCGTAAGAATTGGATTGGTTGCGCTGATAGGCATACCCCAGCTCCGCCACCAACCAACGCCGATAACTCACCCCAGCCTGGACCACGTCGAATACGTCGGCGCGCCGCGCGCCTTCCTCCCAATCCAGGGTCTGATTCCCTCGCAGACGCAGCGGCTCACCCTCAAACCCTCGCCAACTTCGACTCCAGGCAGCCCGCGCCCACATATCCGAACGCAAGCGAAACGCCGCACCTGCCTGCACCATCGGTCCCTGACTGCTCACCTCCGGTTGCGGCTTAAATCCGAAATAGCGCCACCCTCCTCCCCCCCACATCCGCAACGGTCCCCCCGACCACATCACCTGCCCGCTTGCTCCCGCCCTCACATAATCACGTACGCTGACCCGCTCACTGCGATCTTTGACATCCCCCGACGCGCTCACCGCCAGCCCCGACTCAAACCAGCGCGCCCCCGCCACCTGCGCCGCACTCAAAAACGCATCGGCCTCACGCGCCCCCCAGAACACCTTTCCACCGTGCTGGACCTGCCCCCGCACCTGACCTCGTTCTCCCACATCCGACTCAAGCTCAAGCTCCCCATAATAGCGTGTCAGCCCATCGCCCGCGCTGCCCGCCCCCTCTTCCCGGGACGGATTGCTGTCATACTCACTGCCCGCGCGCACCGCCGCCTCCCAGCGAGCCTCCTGCGCCCCGGCCTCAACGCTGAGGCACAGGCCGACCACCCACACCCCGATCCCCGCCCCATGTGCGATCGCCCGAATCAAACACTCCCTTATGGCAACCACCCTCGACTCGTCCTATGCTGACCGCGCACCATCTGCAGTGAGACTCGAAATCACAACTTCCTTATCTTTGCCCCAAGACGACCATGTTCCCTGGCGCTTTTCAACGCTGCTCTCGTGCTCTTCTGCTCACCGGGATCCTGATGCTGGCAGTCGCCTGCACCAAAACCATCCCACCGCCGGACAACGCACTCGAAGATCCTGCGGAGCTGCGCGCGGCCATCGACCAGCGCTACGCCCACGTCAACGACGCCCGCTTCAAAGAAGTCACCCTGGAGTACTTCGGCGAGGGCGAACGCGTCCGCGTCCGACAACTTATCCTCGTTCAGAAACCCGCCAACCTCCGCGTGCAGACACGTTTGCCCGGCTCCGACGAAATCCTCAACCTCCTGGTCAGCGACGGCGAAACATTCGCCATGCACCAGCGCGATACAAACGATTACTACACCGGCAATCCCACCCGTGAGAACATCAACCGTCTGCTCCCCGTCGATCTCTCCGGCGCCGACGTCGTCCGCGTGATGTTCGGCGGTGCCCCCTGGGACCGCTTTGATCGCGAGCCTGGCATCGACGCCCTCGACTGGGACCGCCGCCGCGGCCTCTACAGACTCAGCCGCACGACCGCCTCCGGGGGTACCCTCTCACTCTTTGTTCGCCACACCGACTTCGCCGTCACCGAAGTCCTGGAACAAGGCCCCGACGAGCATACCCTTTACCGTTACACCACCGAGGGCTGGCGCGATCTCGGCGAGTTGGTGATGCCTGCTTACCGTCGCTTTATATGGCCTGACCGTGATCTTGACTTCTCTCTGGATGTGCGTGAGACTCAACTTAACATTTCGCTGCAACAACCTCTCTTCGAGCTTCCGCCACCCGCCGGGAGTCGAGTCATCGACGTCAATGGCTGAGCCTCTTTTCAAAGGCTCGTTGACCCTGCGGCCCAGGCCTCAACGCCCTCATCGGGCCGCGCCCCCCGTCAGATCCCAGGACAGCGTTCTCGATGATTGACGACGCTCAGCTCATCCCCCAGCTGCTCGCTGCGGGTCTCGTCGACCAGACTCGCCTGCAACATGGCTTGCGCCTCGCGCAACGCGATGCAGCATCGCTCTACGACGTCTTGATCTTCCACAAGATCGTCGACGAGCGCGCGCTGGTGAAGATCGCCTCCAACCTCCTCAACGTCCCCTGCCTGCATCTCGAAGAGACCGCCATCCACGTGGAGATGGCCCACCTGGTTCCCGCCCCCATCGCCCATCGCAGCCGCACCCTGCCGGTTCGCTTCGTGGATGATGGCGGAAACCGCGTGCTCCTGCTGGCCATGGCCGACCCCATTGACGTCATGGCGATGGATGAAGTCGCCAGCCATACCGGCGTCAACATCCGCCCGGTGCTCGTCGGCCCGGCCGACCTGCGGCGCGCTCTCGACGATCTTTACGCCCGCGCCGACGCCGAAGCCCTGCCCAGATCCACCACCGTGGAGCATCACAGCGGCCTCTTTGCTGCCTTCGACCAACCCGATGACCAGGTGCCTGCCGACGACGATCCTGTCATCGATCTCGGCGATCCCATCGATGAGCCCGTCCCTGGCTTCGGCACCTCCGCCCGGGTTCCCCCCGACGACAGCTGGGCCGCCTTTTTCGACAACGCCCGCGATCTGGGTGCCGAAGAGAGCTCGGTGATCTCGCAGGAGATGCGCGATCGCCCCCCCACCGACATGTTTGAGGTGGTCGAAGAAGACCTCGACGATCTCGACGATGAGCTGGGCTTCGGTGGCGAACCTCTCCCCTCCTTGCTCGAAGAGTCTGTGGGCACCTCATTGGGCCACCACCTGCCCCTGGACGAATGGGAGCTTGACGACGACTTCGACTCCCCGGCTCCCCTCGCCCATGAAGACCCCGACTCACAGGCTCCTCGCGGCTTTAAGCTCGACAGCTCCGAGGCCAACCGCACTCAGATCGGAGTTGGCCTGCGCGGCCTGGGCCTCGGCTTCGCCGAGCCCCCCGACGAAGAGGTGATGCCTCTTCACACCATGGACGTCGAGCTCCTCTCCATCGAAGAAGAACTCAACGAGCCCGAGAGCGAGATTCCCCCGCTCCCCCCCGGCGACCTCGAAGACCTCGAAGATAGCCAGGCTCCGGAAGATACCCGGCAGCTCGACACGCCTGATGCCTCACCGCAACGGGGGACTTCCGCGCCATCAGATCCGCCCCTCTCACTAAAAGAGAAACTCTCCCTCACCGCTCCCTCCGCGGCCAGAAGTATCTACAACGCCCTCTCCGACAGCCCCGACAGCCCCGACGCCGCTCCAGATAGAGACGCGGCGGACGGAGCCGAAGGCCGCCAGTCGGATGCCCCCGAAGCCGATGAGCGCGAAGGAGTCAGCAAGCTCGGTCGCATCCAGGTCAAGCGCATCGCCGTACCCCGCTTCGGTGGCGCCATCGAAAAACGCAGCGATCTCGACGCCCGACGCGCAGACGCCTCCGATGCTCCCCTCTTCGGTGCCGAAGATGATGCCGACAACGCCGACAACGCTTCGATGAACGACTCAGCCGCCCCTCTGAACATCCCCGACGACGTCGACGCCGCCCTGCTCGCCAGGGCCGCGCTGACCCTCCTCGTGGAACATAACCTGGTCTCCGCCGAAGAGATCCACGCCCTCATCGCGAAGCTGAGAAACTAGGCGTTCGCCCAGGCCCGCAGACGCGAGAGCGCCTTGATGCCCGGCCCCGGCTCCTCGGCAACCAGTCCCCTCAACAACCTGTCCGCCCCCGAAGGCTCGCCAGGGGCCATGCCAGGGGCCATCGCGCAGGCCCCCCGGCTCTCCGTCGCAGAACCCGATCGCCATCACAAAACTGGCGATCCTGATTGCCCACTCGAGCGCCACCCTTTCGCGCTGCGCCCCCTGCCCTGCGCTAACATCCTGGCTCCCTGGAGCGATCCCCTCTCATCCCGCCAACTTCGGAATGCCCCCCCTTCCTGCAGCGTTGTCGCAAGGACGCGAGCCCTGCCCACGTCCTTGACCTCGCCAGGGCTCCATCTTAACTTCCATCAGGGCGCGTTCCAACCTGCGCCCCGCATCACACCAGACCCTCCGGCGGTCTTTTTTCAGGAGCTTCCCATGATCGGCATCACTCCCCTGGCGGCCGACAAGGCCCGCAAAATGATGGTGGACAATAACCTCTCCCCCGAGGCCAACAACGGCATCCGCATCGGTGTCAAATCCGGCGGTTGCTCCGGTCTCAACTACGTCCTCGACATCGTCGACAGCCCCGCTGACAACGATCGCGTCTTTGAACGCAACGGCGTCAAGATCTTCTGTGACCCCCGCAGCTACCTCTACCTCAACGGCACCGAGATCGACTTTGAAGACTCCGTGATGGGCGGGGGCTTCAAATTCAACAATCCCAACGCCCGCCGCTCCTGCGGCTGCGGAACGAGTTTCGCGGTCTGATCGAACGCCTGGCACCCGGGTCAGCACGTTCGAATGCCTGGCACCCGATCAGCAGCACCCGGGTCAGCACGTTCGAACGCCTGGCACCCGGGTCAGCACGTTCGAATGCCTGGCACCCGATCAGCAGCACCCGGGTCAGCACGTTCGAACGCCTGGCACCCGGGTCAGCACGTTCGAATGCCTGGCACCCGGCACGTTCGAACGCCTGGCACCCGGCACGTTCGAACGCCTGGCACCCGGGTCAGCACGTTCGAACGCCTGGCACTCCGATATTGCGTTCGACGTTATTCGACCACCGCGCCATCCTCTCCAAGCGCAGCCCTTCGGGCTGCGCTTGTTTTTTGCCTGAAGACCGAGCCCGATATGCGCCCTGTGATGCAAACGCTGCAACGCCCCATTGTCTACCGCAGCGCCATCGCGCTCTACGTTTTGATGATGCTCGGTCTCATCACTGCCTCAGTTGCCATTGGCAACCGCGATGTCCGCTCGGCCCTTTACCTGACCGGCTCGCCCACCTGGAACCCCCACCGCCCCTACGCCCTGCGAGCCCTCTACTTTGATGCGGCAACAGGCGCTCGACTGGCACCCGACCACTTCGAAGTTCAATGGAGCGCGCCGAACTCTCCCCCGCTGGCGACCGCTCAGGCTGGCCCCGGACACTATCTCCACATTCAACTTCCTCCCAACGATCACCTGGCACCCACACATCCCGCCACTTCGTCCGATGCCCTGGCACCCACACATCCCGCCACTTCGTCCGATGCCCTGGCACCCACACATCCCGCCACTTCGTCCGATGCCCTGGCACCCACACATCCCGCCACTTCGCCCGATGCCCTGGCACCCACACATCCCGCCACTTCGCCCGATGCCCTGGCACCCACACATCCCGCCACTTCGTCCGATGCCCTGGCACCCGAAGGAGACACCACCGCCGAGACACGCGAGATCTGCGCGCTGGCACGCCGACAGACCGTTCCCGACCTCCGAGAATGCTGGACCATCGAGCTTCGAGAGCCCCCTCGTACCCCCTCCGAAGCGCTCCAACATGCCATCGGCTCGCCGACCTCCCGAGACCCCGACCAGAACGAGCGTCGCACGGCTCTCACCGACGATGATCCCACCTCCGAGCTCGCCATGCAGATCGGCCCGGTCGACGGCGAGCTTGTACGAGGCCTGCCCGATACCCTTTGGCTCCGCGTTTTTGAGCGCGACACTGGCCAACCTCGACGGGCCAACCTCGAAATCACCCTGGAACGTGGCCTCACACAGACCCCTCTCCCAACCTCACTGACCACCGACCCACTCGGGCTCGCCAGACTCCCCGTCAACGCGATGACCGAGCTTACGCTGAAGGTCATCGCCCGTCCCTACGCCCCAACCGACGCACCGGCCTCCGCATCCTACACCCTGCGTATTCCCACCGTCGCCGCCCAGTTCGCCGTCTCGCTTCCGCGCCCCTACACCATCGCCGGACAATCCGTGGAAGGCTCGGTGAACACTATTCTCACAGACTCACCCTTTATGACCGACCTCTTCGAGGGCACATCCATGATCGCCGCCAACGCCTTCGGCTCCTCAAAGGGCTCCGGCGGCTTCACCCTCCCCACCCCCGAGGCCAATGCCCCGGGGCCGCTGGCCCGCGTACAGGTCTACCAGAGCTTCTTCGGCGCCGGAGACGCCTGGGATATCGCCCATCTCCTGATCCTCAAAGATGGCAGTCCCCAAACTCTGCGCCAGAGCACTGCACTCCTCCTTGAGCATCTCCATACCACTCACCCCGACGAGCACTGGGGCACCTACCTCGCTCTCCTCACACCACCACACTCCCCCTCCGTCGACACCCCCGCGCGCCTGACGCCGCTGATCGAGTTTGCGCTCAACCGCCTCCCCCGCGACTTTCAATCACCGCAACCTCTGCTCAACACCCGTGAAGAAGACCGCCGCGAGCTCGAAGACTGGAAAAACGAGATCCAGCGCGACCTTTACCACATGATGATCGTCGTTCTCCTGGTTGGCCTTCTCATTGTCGCCTACTTCGCGCTCCTGGGGCTGCGCCGCCTGCGCCGAGAAAGATCCCTCCTGGCCGAGATCGACCTCGAATTCGACGCTCCCCTCACCGACAACTCGGACACCCGACTCGAAGACCTTGTCACGCTCTTCCAGGCCTTCATCGTCTTCGCCACCATCGCCCTCTTCGGCCTTGGAATCATTCTGGTCGTCAGTTATCTATGACCTCGTCTCAGCCTTACGCTATGCGGCTATCCAGCCCTCATGCACCCGTTGAACAACTTTGCTTTTCCTTTCCGATGTTCAGGAGCCCCCATGCCGAAGACGCCCGACGATAACAGCCAGATGAGCTTCGCCGACCTGGCCAACCACGCGAACCTCAACGGCAAGACACTCTACCTCGTCGACGGCTCCTCCTACATCTACCGGGCCTTCTACGCGATCCGGAACCTCTCCAACTCCGCCGGGATGCCTACCAATGCCATCTACGGCTTTACCCAGATGCTCAAAAAACTCATCGAAGACGAAAACCCCGACCTGATCGCGGTTACATTCGACGCCTTCGACGCCGACGAGCACACCTTCCGTAAAGAGCTCTACGACGACTACAAAGCCAACCGCAGCGCCATGCCCGACGAGCTGCGCATTCAGATCCCCTACTTCCGCAAAGTCGTCGAAGCCCTCAACATCCCCATCATGGAGCAGGCTGGCGTCGAGGCCGACGACCTCATCGCTACCGCCACCGTGCGCGCCCGTGAGGTCGGCCTCAACGTCTGCATCATCAGCGCCGACAAAGACCTGATGCAACTTCTCGGCGATGGCGTCTCGATGCTCGACACCATGCGCGGCCGACGCTACTCCCCGGCCGACGTCCTGGAGCGCTTCGCCGTCAGCCCCGATCGCGTCAAATACGTGCTCGCCCTGGCCGGCGATACCTCCGACAACATCCCCGGCGTCCCCGGCATCGGCGAAAAAACCGGCGGCAAACTCATCGCCGAATTCGGCGATCTGGAGACGCTGCTTGCCAACGTCGACAAAGTCTCCGGCAAAAAACGCAAAGAAAACCTCACCGAGTTTGCCGACCAGGCCCGCCTCAGCCTGGAGCTCGTCACCCTGCGCGACGACTGCCCCATCGCCTTCGACATCGAACACCTCCATCTTTCCCCCCCGGACTTCCAGGCCCTCGCCCACCTCTTTCATGAGCTGGAGTTTGAGAGCGTGCTGCACGATCTCAACCGCTGGTTCAAGTCCCGCGGCTGGCTCGACGATCGCGACATCGAAGACCTCAAAGACAGCCTTCTTGACGAAGAGATCACCCGCACCGACGAAACCCGCAAAGACTACCGGGCCATCTTCACCCTCGAAGAACTCGACGAGCTTCTTGCCGCCTGCAAAGACGCCGGCCGCTTCGCCTTCGACCTTGAGACCACCAGCATCGACCCGCTGGAGGCCCAGATCGTGGGGATGTCCTTTGCCTACAAACCCAACCACGGCGTCTACGTCCCGGTGGCCCACAGCTACGACGGTGCCCCGGCACAGCTCTCTCTCAATGAGGTCCTGGCACGCGTCGCCCCGCTTCTCGAAGATCCCGACCTGCCGAAGATCGGGCAGCACTACAAATACGAGTGGCTGGTGCTACACCGCCACGGCGTCAGCTTCCGGGGGGTGAGCTTTGACACCATGCTCATGAGCTACGTGCTCGACCCGGGTAAGAACTCCCACGGCCTCGACACCATCGCCTTTGACTTTCTCAACCACCGCAACATCAAGTTCAGCGATGTGGCCGGAAGCGGCAAAAAACAGCTCACCTTCGACCAGGTACCCCTCGACAAAGCCACTCCCTACGCCTCGGAGGATGCCGACATCACTCTGATGGCCTGCGACGCCCTCCTCGAACGTCTCAATGAAGAGCCCGAACTGCGCAAGCTCCACGACACCCTGGAGATTCCCCTCTCCCGCGTGCTCGGCATCATGGAGCTCAACGGCGTCAAAGTGGACTGCGACATCCTCAACCAGCTCAGCGCCGAATTCGAAGTTGAACTCGAACAACTCCAGGACGAGATCAACGTCCACGCCGGCTCCGAGGTCAACCCCAACAGCCCCACCCAGCTCCGAGAGGTCCTCTTCGAGCGCCTGGAACTCCCGGTGAAAAAACGCACCAAAACCGGCCCCTCCACCGATCAGAGTGTGCTCGAACAACTCTCCGAGCTTCACCCGCTGCCGCGCCTCATTCTGGAGTACCGCTCCTTCTCCAAGCTCAAAGGCACCTACGTCGACGCCCTGCCCGAGCTCATCCGGGAAGACACCGGCCGCATTCACACCGACTTCAACCAGGCCGTCGCCGCCACCGGTCGCCTCTCTTCCTCAAACCCCAACCTGCAGAACATCCCCATCCGCACCGACCGCGGCCGCGAGATCCGCAAAGCCTTCGTCGCCGACGAGGGGCACCTCTTGCTCGCCGCCGACTACTCCCAGATCGAGCTGCGTATCATGGCGCACCTCTCCGGCGATCCGGTGCTTCTGGAGGCCTACCGCGAAGGCCAGGACATCCACGCCCTGACCGCCTCCCAGATCTTCGACGTCGCCATCGACCAGGTCACCTCCGAGCAACGCCGCGCCGGCAAAACCATCAACTTCGGCGTGATGTACGGCATGGGCCCTCGCCGACTGGCCCGCGACCTCGACATCTCGATGCCCGAAGCCAAAAGCTACATCGACAACTACTTTGAGCGTTACCAGGGCGTCGCCTCCTACTTCGAAAAGCTCGTCGCCGACGCCGTCGAGACCGGCTACGCCCTGACCATGTTCGGCCGAAAACGCCTGCTCCCCACCCTTGAGAACAAAGGAGCCGGCCGCGCCTTTGCTGAGCGCGCCGCCATCAACACCCCCATCCAGGGTACCGCCGCCGACATCATCAAACTGGCCATGATCGCCATCCAGGAGCGCATCGAGTCCGAAAACTTGCCGGCCCGCATGCTCCTCCAGGTCCACGATGAGCTCATCTTCGAGATCGCCGAAGACGCTCTCGACGACCTTCGCCCGATCATCTGCAACATGATGGAGACCATCGTTAAACTCGACGCGCCCCTGGTCGTGGAGAGTGGTGTCGGCAAGAACTGGCTCGATGCCAAATAACCTGCACACCCTATCAGCACTGACAAGCACCCTTTCTGTTTTTTCTCGATCGATGCCCTGACACCTCGCGCATACCCACGTGTCGCGGTGCCAGGCGTTCGAGCATCTCACGGGTGCCAGGGCATCGAGCATCTCACGGGTGCCAGGGCATCGAGCATCTCTCGGGTGCCAGGGTATCGAGCATCGCAAGGAATCCTTGAACCGGTGACAGGCGTGTGTACATCTCCTCACGCGCGGGCCCATTCGGCCTTCAATTCGTTCTTTGTTAGCTCTTCTTCACGGAGTTTTTACCCATGGCTGTAAACCCCAAACTCTCTGTGGGCGACGCCGCCCCCGACTTCACCCTCCCCTCCGATACGCAGGGTGACGTTAGCCTGGCCGACCTCAAGGGGCAGAAGTTCGTTCTCTACTTCTACCCCAAAGATATGACCCCGGGCTGCACCAAGCAGGCCTGCGACTTCCGCGATAACCTCGACGCATTCGCCGAGCACGGCTACGCCATCTACGGCGTCTCCCCGGACCCGGTAGAACGCCACGCGAAATTCCGCGAGAAGCACGACCTCAACTTCCCGCTTCTGGCCGACACCGACCACAGTGTCGCCGAGGCCTTCGGCGTCTGGCGCGAAAAGACCAACTACGGACGCACCTACGAAGGCCTGGTCCGCTCCACCTTCTTTATCGACGCGGACGGCACGATCGAGGCCATCCACGATAACGTCCGCGCCACCGGGCACGTCGGCCGACTGGTGCGTGACCTCGGTTAAGCCTCTCTCCAGAGACACCACACGCCCCGAATGCACCTCGTGCTGCGTTCGGGGCGTTTTTGTTCTCGCACCATCGCCTGGCACTCATTCATGTCACTTCGCCTGGCACGCACGCGGCATTCTCTCACCCCGGTTGACCCGATCCCTGCGATCGTCCATGGTGTCCGACCTTCTGGCGCTGCCTCCGCTGGCGCCCTTACGCTTCATCGATTTTGCCTGCCTCGACCATCGTACCATGTCCATTCAACTCGTTTTTCTCGGGACTGGCAGCGGCAAACCCATGCCGCAGCGCAACGTCTCATCGGTCGCGCTCTTTCGCGAAGGAGAGCTCTTTCTCTTTGACTGCGGCGAAGCCACGCAGCTGCAGTTGACCCGCTCCGGACTTCGACCGGGCGCGCTGCGAGCGATCTTTTTAAGCCACTTCCACGGTGACCACGTCAACGGGCTCCCTGGCCTTCTCGGCTCACTGACGCTGAATCAACGCGACGATGCCCTCGATATCTATGGTCCCCGCGGGTTACGACGCTGGTTTAAAACCCTGCACGACCTCCACATTCTTCGCCCGGGCTTTCGAGTGCGTTTGCACGAGATCACCGAAGCCAGCAACGTTTTTAATGGCGAAGGCTTTCACGTCGAAACGCAGGCCCTGAACCACCGCATCGATACCTGGGGCTACGCCCTCGTCGAAGACAGTCGTCCAGGACGCTTTGATCTGGAGCGCGCCCGCGCCCTTAACATCCCGCCGGGCCCCATCTTTGGTAAATTACAACATGGCGAAACCGTCACCCTGGAGGACGGCCGCACGATCGAGCCCTCCCAGGTGCTGGGCCCTGCTCGCCCCGGGCTGAAGATCGCCTACTGCTGCGACACCATTCCCTGTCCCGAGGCCATTGAGCTTGCTCGCGACGCCGATCTCCTCATCCACGAGGCGACCTACGTCGCCGGCGATGAGCGCAGCGCCCATCAGCGCGGACACTCAACCTCCGCCGATGCCGCTCGATGCGCCCGTGACGCCAACGCAAAACGCCTGATTCTGACTCATATCTCCCAAAAGCACCTCAACCTTGAGGAGGTTGTTCAGGGGGCGCGGGCTATCTTTCCCAACGTCGAAATCGCGCGCGATCTGGCGGAATTTACCGTGGAGCGTCGCGATCACTAACGCGATGTACGCATCGATCTCATCGCCTGGCACCCGTGCTTCAGCACCCACAACTCAGTGATGTGATCGAACGCCTGGCACCCATACATCTTCCTGATATGCGAATGCCCGTGATCGAACGCCTGGCACCCCGACGTAAGGAACGTAGTCGAGCGCCTGGCACCACGACACGATATACCCCTAACACAAAAACGCCCGGATCTGCCGATCCGGGCGTTTTGAATTTCTGACGTTTACAGGGCCCTTCGCCCCGGCGCTCAGCTGCGTTCGCGGTACACGTACACGCTCTCCGTGGTCATCAAACCGGACTCATCGCGGGTCACCAGCGAGATTCGATTCATACCTTCAAAGAGGGGCACTCGGGCGTCAAACGATACCTCGTCGCTATCCACGCGCTCGTAATTGAGCTTGCGCGTCTGGACATCGCGCGGACCTCCCTGCCGCTGCACCACGACATAGTAGTCCTGAATCAGGCCCTCATCGCGGATGGTACCCTTGAGTTGCACGGCCGCATCGCCGGTCAGCATCTGGGTAGGATTGAGCGAAACCATCGGCTTCTGGAAACGACTCCAGGTCGCCACGCTACCGTCCGCCGACGCCTCGCCATCGGCCATCGTCGCGTTGTCAGCACTGACCCAGATCTCGCGCTCTCCGAGCTTGAGCTTGAGCCAGTTACCACTGCGCGCTTCGACCTTCAGGCGAGCACCGGGCTCCAGTCGCGCCACCTCGGCACTTCGGGCATGCGCACCGACGTGCGAGACGGCTCCCTGCGCACCGATCGTGGCCACGCCTTCGACATCCTCAACCGGTGCCACATCCTCAATCACCGGAATCTCGAGAATCTTTTGCACAAACTCGCGATAGGCCATGTCGTACAGGTCAAGCTCCAGCCTCGCCACGCCCTCATCCGGGCTCCGACGCACACGGAACTCAAAGTCGAACTGCTCGCTGCCCCCTGCGGCCAGGTCTTCCACCGTGCCACGCCCTCGGTTCAGATAGATCGCATCCCCCGAGAGGTTTTTGAGGTAGACCATCACCTCATCGCTGGGCACCGCTCCGACGTTCTCCAGGTGAATGCGCAGGGTCACGTCCTCCTCAGCCTGCAACACCCCGTCTCCGTTGCCGCCAAGCACCTCGTAGGAGAACGCAAACTGCGGGCGCTCCTGACCTTGAATAGGAAGATCGAAGTGGTGCTCGCCAGAAAACTCCTGCTCGTCGTCGCTGACCACAAACTCCATACGATCGTGGCGGCTGGCACTGTCCTTCGGGATCTCCAGGGTCGTGGTCCACTCGCGGGTCTCGCCAGGTTCAACTTTACCGAAGATGAACTCACGGTGACGCAACAAGAGGTTGTCGGAACGCGTCAGCGCCTTGACCCGGTAGAGCGGCTCGGTACCCCGGTTGGTCAACGCGGCGGTCACTTCAATCTCCTGGCCAGCCTGCCAGGGCCCCTCGGTCGCGGTGCGAACCTCCAGCTCATAATCGGCGTTTGCCACCGGCTCACCGGCGCTCCAATCGACCCCCATCTTGCTGAGCTCGGCTTTGATCTCGCTTAACTCCGTATCAAAGACCGTCTGCAGCTCGCCCTGAAGTTTCTCCAGGAGCGCCTCCCGCCGATGCTCCTCCCCGGCGGCAACCAGCAGCCGCTGGGCCAGACGAATCTCAAAATCTTCGCGGAACTCATCCGGATTGACGTACTCCTCCTCCTCTTCGTTGGAAGCGTCTTCATCCAGATAGCGAATCTGTCGCACCACGCCGCCGGCATCGGGTTGGGTGGTCGGGTTGGCCAGCGTCATCGCCAGATCACTCTCGCGCTGCATCGACTGCGACAAAAACATATTGACCGAGTCCGGCGTCACCACCACAGGGATCGTCCGCAGATCGGGGATGATCCCCTCATTCTGAATCGAAACGCCGCCCGGAGTCAGGTACTGCGCCACGGTCAGCTTGAGCGCCGAGTCGTCCGGGAACTCATAAAGAATCTGCACCGTCCCCTTGCCAAAGGTCGTATCGCCCAGGACCACCGCCCGATTGTTCTTCTGCAGCGCGCCGGCCACGATCTCACTGGCCGAAGCACTACCGCCGTTGACCAGCACCACGATCGGGTACTCAGGCTCGGTTCCCGCACGGTTTGCAGACTTCGTCTCCCGGAGCTTATTACCCACCCCGACAGTGCTCACGATCGTCCCCTCATCGACAAAAAGATCGCTGATGCGAATCGACTGCTCCAGAAGCCCGCCCGGGTTGTCGCGCATATCAAGAATCAACCCCTGCATCCCGCCCATCTGCTCTTTGAGCTCCGCAAGATGCGTGCGCACATCACTGTAGGTATTGGCCTGGAAGTTCTTGATGCGAAGATACCCCACCTTCTCGGCCAGCGGCTTCGAATCCACGCTCTCGATCTTGATCACCGCCCGCGTCACCGTGAACTCGCGCGGCTCCGGCCAGTTCGCCCGCTGAATCCACAGATTCACATCGGTGCCCGGCTCCCCCCGAAGCAGATTCACCGCCTCGTTGAGGTTCATGTTGATCGTCGACTCCTCACCGATGCGCACAATGCGATCCTGAGCCTTAATGCCTCGCTGCGAGGCCGGCGTCCCTTCAATCGGGCTGATCACGGTGAGCTGACCATCGCGAATCGAGATCACGATTCCCAGACCGCCAAAACGCCCCCCCGTCTGGGTCTGCATCTCCTCATAGTAGGTCGGCGGCAAGAGGTTGCTGTGCGGATCCAGCGTGGAG
The DNA here is from genome assembly GCF_004005565.1 of Lujinxingia sediminis. Taxonomy (NCBI): domain Bacteria; class Deltaproteobacteria; order Bradymonadales; family Lujinxingiaceae; genus Lujinxingia; species Lujinxingia sediminis. The sequence goes on from NZ_SADD01000002.1 coordinate 463,647, forward strand.
AGCAGCCCGTTGATCGCGGCGTACTCGATATCCTCATTTTTGCGCTCCGGATCCTCGGGCAGATGCTGCTCCACAAACAAAAAGATCTCTTTGAGACGAAGACTCATCTCCCAGAGACTCTCCATGGAGTTGGCCTCAAACTCGCGTCGCTCCGAGCCCACCTGCACCACCACCTTCTCGGGGCTCTGCTCAGGCTCGTCGACCTCATAGCTGACCACAAACTCCGGAATCTGGTTCTGAACCGCCTCCAGAGACGCGATCAACATCTTCGCCGGCTCAATGCGCTCCGGCTCCACATAGTTATCTTTCAGCTGCAAGAGCACCCGGTTGAGGATCCGCAACGACGAGAAGCGATACGCCTCCTCCCCCTCCTGGGCCGAGACCGTCGCCTGACTTAAATCAAACTGCACCCCGCGCTCGCCAAGCTGAACACTCAGCGCAAACGCGATCGTCACGGCGACCGCCGCTACCACATAGCGACCCTGTCGTTTCATAAAGCTCATGTCTTTCCTGATCGTCTCCCCTCGCCACATGCAGGCACGCCGCGAGCGGTTTCCTGTCTCAAATTCACCATCGGGATCTTAGGCCGACGCCTCACCGACCGACAACCCGCGCTGCCCCACCTCAAAGCTCGTTGGCTCCGCTTCATAGAGTCTTCCCGTCCATCAAAGGTGGTCCCCCCGCTGGCAGATTCAACGTCGCCTGGACACCTTACCATTCCCGCCTGGATTGTCCCACATCTTCTTACAGATCGCGCCGGGTGCCAGGCGTCCGTACATCTCGCTCTCGCACGGGTGCCAGACGTCCGTACATCTCGCTCTCGCACGGATGCCAGGCGTTCGTACATCTCGCTCGCGTACGGGTGCCAGGCGTTCGTACATCTCGCTCACGCACGGGTGCCAGGCGTTCGTACATCGCACTCGCGTACGGGTGCCAGGCGTCCGTACATCTCACTCGCGTACGGGTGCCAGGCACCCGTAGATCTTCCTCACAGCCTCCTCCTTTACTCTTGCCACCTCTTCCCCCAGAGGCCATCATGGCACGCCACCCCTGGCCCTTTTTGTAGCTGCCCGTAGATCGAGTTCCTCCCATGGCCCTGATGCCCGCTGCCGGCGACATCGTCGACGATGTCTTCCGCGTCGAAGAAGAGATCGACAGCGGCAACTTCGGCGCCGTCTACAAAGTTCGCGATCTTCTGGAGCACCGCACCCTGGCGCTCAAGGTCCTCAAGCCCGGGCCCCACGATGAAAACGAGCTGCGCCAGCGCTTTGAGCGCGAGGCCAGCCTCATCTACAGCCTGCGCCACCCCCACGTCGTCCAGGTGTACTATTACGGGCAGACCGAGTCGGGTCTCCCCTACATGGCCATGGAGTACCTGCAGGGCACCGACCTGCGCTCGTTGCTCCAGCATCACGGTGCTCTCTCCGAAGCTCTGGCGCGCCGCATCACCATCGAAGCCCTGGCCGCCCTGCACGCCGCCCACGCTACCGGCATCGTCCACCGCGACTTAAAGCCGGCCAACATCTTTCTGGTCAACGACGGCGACCGCGGGCAGGTCAAAGTCTTGGACTTCGGCTTTGCCAAAGCCCTCGATGGCGAGACCGACTTTGAGATCACCAACGCCGGCACCCTGGTGGGAACCCCCGCCTACATGTCGCCGGAGCTTGTGCACAAAAAGAACGTCGGACCTCAGGCCGATATCTACGCCTTAGGGTTGATCCTGGCCGAGATGCTCACCGGCGAAAAAGTCGTCACCATTGAAAACGTCTACGACACGATCGTTTTTCAGGGCTCCAAAAAAGACATCAAACTTCCCCGTGAGCTGCGCCGCTCGGTCTTCGCCCCCATCCTGGAGCGAGCCATCGCCAAAGACCTCGACCGCCGCTACCAGAGCGCCATCGAGATGATCGACGCACTGCGCGCACTCCATCTGGAAAGCGTCGGCCCCTACACCGACGAGGTGCCCCTGACCAGTGCGCCCCCCTCCACCGGGAGCGCTGACCAGCAGGCCCACACACGCCCCCGCTCCGACGGGCGCCCCTCTCTTGTGGAGGTCGATCAGGCCCTGGCCAACGCCTCCGCCCGGCAGCTGGTACTCGAGAGTGAGCCTACCATCGACTACCCACGCCACTCCCAGCCTCCACTTCAGCTTCGCCAGGCGGGCAACCGCCCCACCGCGCAGATGCCTGCCATCTCGCGCAGTTCCACGGCAACCATGGCCACCGCCCTGCCCGAAGAGCCTGTTGAAGAGCAGCGTTCGGCCTGGGTGGACGTCGCGCTGGGTCTGGTCATCGGAGCGATTGCGCTGGGAGCTATCCTCTATTTCTTCGCCTGACGACTCATCGTCTCGCCCCCCACCACCCGCTCGTTTGTCTCACTGATGCGCGTCTTCAAGACGGTGAGCCCTTGGTGACGAACTGGCGAAGCACCTCGCTCTCCCTTAGGGTGGGAACATCGACGACGACCTCCGACCGAAGGTTCTCCCGCGTGCTTACCGCTGCCCCTGCCCACGACGCCCCGCTGGCCCGCCCGGTCTTGCTTCTCGCCGCACTGCTGCTCGCCAGCGTGACGCTGCTCTTCGCACCTGTACTCCACGCTCAGGAGCCTTCCCCGGTTTTGAGTACGCAGTCGCGCAGCGTTCAATATCTCATCGTCATCGACGACTCCGGCTCCATGCGCGTTCGTACCGCCGAGGGGCCCGCCGCCGACCCGGAGCGCCTGGCCATCTTTGCCACCCGCTCGCTCCTGAGTATGCTCGACGACCGCGATGAGGTCAGCGTGCTGCGCCTCAATGGCGCGCGCGAGGGCGAATCAACGATGCCAATTGCTCCCCTGGCCGAGAACAGGGCGCGCCTGGGCGCCATGCTCGCCAATGACGGCCCGGTGGCCGCCTACCCGGGCAAGCTCACCCCCTGCGCCTCGGCACTTGAGGCGGTCCGCGACGAGCTCAACCGTGCGCGGCGTCCCAACACCGCCCAGGTCGTGCTCTTTTTGACCGACGGCGAGTGCAACGATGCGCAGGTAAACACCGAACGCTACCTGGAGTCGATCGACTCGCAAGAAGATGGACTCTTCCAGTTCTACCTGCTGCGCTGGCGTGGCCGCGTCTTCTCTCAGTACCTGGTCGAGCTCGCAAGGAAGAGTGGCGGAAGCATCGGTGAGGTCGGCGCCGATGATCCCACCGACCTGCTCGCCCCCTTTGCCAACGCTCTCTCGCGCTCCCAGGGTTACAGCGCACACCTTCTTCGCCCGGGCACCACCACCATCCCCGCCCACACCGGCGCGCGGCGCATGAGGCTTCTGGCGGTCGCCCCCGACCAGGGAAGCGAACTTCGCCTCAACCTCAACGCCCCCTCCGGCCAGCCTCGCACGCTTGGAGCTTCCCGCACCGGTCTGCACCACTACGAGGATGGCAAGCGCTACCGCTACGTCGCCCTTGACTACGAGCCCGGTACCACACCGGTCACCGTCCAGGTCTCCGGCGGTGCCAACCGCTGGCGGGTGGTGGCGCTGCCCGATTACCGCCTCTTTGTCGAGACCCGTGTTCAGCAGGGACGCTGCGGAAGCCAGGGCGAAGACACCAACTTTGTGCAGGTGGGCTCAGGCATCTGCGTGACCCTCTCGCTTATCAACGAGGAGGGCCAGGTTGTCAGCGCAGACGTCGCCTCCCGAGGCACCGAAGCGGCCATCCTCTATCAGGAGCCCGGTGCCGAGCCGCGCCGTCTGCCGGCGGCCTCCACCGACAAGGCTGCCGTCTTCCGCTTTGAGCGCGTCAACCTGCAGGAGGGCGACCATATCCTCTCCCCGCGCATCACGCTCCCCTCCGCGCAGGGCACCCCGGTAACCCTGCGCGGGGCTGCGCGAACCCTCCAGGTCTCCACCCGCCGCATTTCGGCGACACCGGCAAGCCTTGAGGCCGGGGATCTCTTGCCCGGCACCGATCATTTCCAGGAAATCGTCATCGAGGGCAACTTCCCCGCGACCCGCGCCCGCCTCACCGTGGCCCGCGCCGATGGTCTTCCCGAATGCGTCACCTTCGCGCTCAGCGGCGTGCCCGCAGGCCAGGCACAGACCATCTCCCCGGGCCAGACCTACACCCTGGAGACGCGCGTCGCCCCCTACTGTGGCCCGGTCGATGTGCGGCGCACCATCGACAACGCCCTGCGTCTGGAGTTCGACCGCGGCGCGCACTCCATTCCCATCCCCACGCTGGTGATCCCGGTGCGCGCCGAGCTCATAAGCCAGCTGACCGCCCCTCACCACCTCGAAACCACCCTGCGTGGCGGCCAGAAACGCGACCTGCGCATCAGCCTCTCCGGAAACCACCGCCGCGCACAGCACTTTGACGCCGTCATCCTCCCCACCGATGAACGCACCGGCTGGCCCGGTGACGACCTCCGGCTGACCTTCCTCGACGCCCGGGGCAACGCGCTACCTGAGAGCGACCAGGGCCAGGTCACCACCGAAGTTGTTCATGCGACTGGCACCGATGCTTCCCCCTCCGCGTCGAGCGCCATCCTCACCCTGCACCTGCGCGCCGACGCCTGTTGCCAGGCCGGCACCTACTCCACCGAGGTAGCTCTCGTTCCCCGCCAGGGTGCCAGCTCTCCGCTGCGCCTGCCGCTGACCGTCCATGTCGAGGCGGCCGGCCTGTGGCGCTGCTGGGGCACCACGATCGCCCGCACCCTGGTGCTCGTACTCCTCCTTCTGCTTCTTGCCTACATCGGCAATATGTGGCGCTCCAGCCACTTTCTGGACCGCGACCGGCTGGCCGAACGCCTCGTCCCCCTCTACTGGAGCGACTACGGCGAAACCCGCCCCCAGACCCGCTCCGCCGAAGATGTGCGCCGCATGGTCCGAAAGAGCCTCGGGTTATGGCCGCGCCTCAAAGCCTGGCTTGCTGCCAACCCCCTGGTCTTCGGCCTCCCCGGCCGCGACTACTATGAGAGTGCCGAGCTCGTACTCGACGCTACGCGCAACATCCACCGAAGCCGCCTGCGCTTGAGTCACGAGCGCGAACTTCTCACCGAACTTCGCGCAAACCCTCGCCGCGGCCTGGCCAAGATGTACACCACCGCCCGGGGAGGCATCTCCTTTTACGCGGTGCCTGCCGAGGGCAACCGCCTGGGTGTCTTCGAGCTACAACGCGAGTTCGACGACTTCGCAGACCCCACCATCGAGTTCGAGCCCAAACTCATCAACCTGCGCCGGCGCACCGAACTCATCGCCATGCACTCCGACCGCGAACCCGACACGATGGCCGGCTGGCGCATCGGCTGAACGCGCTCAGCCTGATCGTTCGGGTGCCAGGCGATCGAACGCCTGGCACCCGATCTCACTCGCATGATCGAACGCCTGGCACCCGATCTCACTCGCATGATCGAACGCCTGGCACCCGATCTCACTCGCATGATCGAACGCCTGGCACCCGATCTCACTCGCATGATCGAACGCCTGGCACCCGATCACGGCGACCTGTCCAAAAACTCAAAGCGGCCCATTGCCATGACGTTTCGGTGCGCTCCACTCCCGCTTATTGAGCATCACCCGCAGATGGCGATAGAGCCTGGAGCGCGTCTCACAAGGCTCGATCACCGCATCAATATAGCCGCGCTGCGCGGCAATATTCGGGTTGAGAAAGCGCTCCTCATAGTCTGCACGAAGCTCGGCGGCGCGCGCCTCCGGATCCTCCGCCGCGGCGATTTCACGTCGGTTGAGCACCTCAACCGCCCCGCTGGCCCCCATCACCGCGATCTCCGCACGCGGCCAGGCCAGGTTCACATCTCCACCCACATGCTGCGAGCTCATCACGATATAGGCCCCACCGTAGGCTTTGCGAAGAATCACCGAGAGCTTCGGCACGCTGGCCTCACAGTAGGCGTAGAGCAACTTCGCACCGTGATCGATCACCCCGCCGTACTCCTGCTCGCGGCCAGGCAAAAACCCGGGCACATCCACCAGACTGACCAGCGGAATCCCAAAGGCGTTGCACGTGCGGATAAAGCGCGCCGCCTTGCGACTCGCGTCAATGTCGAGCACCCCGGCGTTGACCAGGGGCTGATTGGCAACCATCCCCACCACATGCCCCCCCAGACGTCCCAGTCCTACGACCACATTTTGCGCCCAGCCGGCTTGCACCTCCATAAACGAGCCCGCATCCACAACCAACTCCACCACCCGACGCACATCATAAGGCTTGCGCGGATCTTCGGGCACGATCGCGTTGAACGCCACATCCATCCGCGCCACATCATCAGCGGGAACCACATAGGGCGGCTCCTCCCTATGATTTGAGGGCAAATAGCTCAGCAGGCGACGCACCTCAGCGAGCGCCTCATCATCATTTGCCCACCGAAAATGGCTCACCCCGGTACGCTCGGCGTGGGTACGCGCCCCACCCAGATCTTCGACCGTGATCTCTTCAAAGGTCACCGTTTTAACCACCTTCGGTCCGGTCAAGAACATAAAGCTCGACTGGTCGACCATGCCCACAAAGTCGGTAAGCGCCGGTGAATACACCGCTCCGCCGGCGCACGGACCGGCGATGACGCTGATCTGCGGGATGACGCCGGAAGCCGCCACATTGCGCCGAAAAATCTCCCCGTAGCCCCCCAGGGCGTCGACCCCCTCCTGAATGCGCGCCCCACCCGAATCATTGATCCCTACAAAGGGGGCCCCGGCACGCATCGCCAGATCCTGGAGGCGCGCGATCTTCTGAGCATGCGCCTGCCCCAGACTCCCCCCGAGCACCGTGCGATCCTGGGCGTAGGCAAACACCGGCCGGCCGTCCACAAGCCCACTGGCGGTGACCACGCCATCGCCCGGGATCTTCTTCTTCTCCAGCCCGAATCCCTGCGCCCGATGGGTGACTTCTGCCCCGATCACCTCCAGCGTCCCCGCATCAAACAAGCGCTCCAGCCGGGCCATCGCCACGCTTACCTTTGCCCGGGCCTCCCAGATCGCCTCGCTTCCCTCAGTACGGGTGCCAGGCACTCGATCTTCTTGAGCGTGCTGACCCTCAGTACGGGTGCCAGGCACTCGATCTTCTTGAGCATGCTGACCCTCAGTACGGGTGCCAGGCACTCGATCTTCTTGAGCATGCTGACCCTCAGTACGGGTGCCAGGCACTCGATCTTCTTGAGCGTGCTGACCCTCGGTTCGGGTGCCAGGCACTCGATCTTCTTGAGCATGCTGACCCTCGGTTCGGGTGCCAGGCACTCGATCTCGAAGCTTCGCGACAGTTGGTAACTCGATCATCTCATGAGACTGACTCATCACAGCACCTCGCTTGCGTTCATCGCGCCCGAATTCCAGCGCATCAACACGTCGTCTTTTCGCACCGTCTCACCGGGACCCACACAAACCTCGCAGACCACACCGGCGTGCGCCGCGTAGAGGGTGTTCTCCATCTTCATCGCTTCGATCACCGCCAGCGCCTGACCGCACTCCACATGCTGACCTGCGGCAACCTCCACCGAGAGCACCACCCCGGTCATCGGAGAGCGCTGAACCTCGGGTGCCGACACCGGCACATCCGCCAGCTCAGAGCGATGTTGCCCGCTGCGACGGAGCACGACTTCACCGGCCGACTGCACCCTGGCGTGCCGCGCCACACACTCCACCCCGGCACGCGCTGGAGCGCCGGCCACCACAACCTCACCTGCAGCTCCCGAGCGCCCGCGGACGTCCAGAATGTGCTCCCTTCCGTTGACCCTCACCACCACACGTCCCCCCTCCAGGCGACCGATCAGCTGCACGGCCACATCCTCGCGAGCACCACCTCTATCGACGGACGCCTTCCACGTCCCCCGCTTCTCCTCTCGGAGCTGCACCAGGTGCTCTCGCCCGCCATCAAGCTCAACGACATAATGTGCCATCATCTTCTCCGGGTTCGTGTCTCTTACCGACGCCTCTTGCCATGCCCTGACGCGAGCCTTCTTCAAACCTTCCACGGGGAGAGCGAGCGCCGTACCACGGGCGAATCCCCAGCAGCCTCGTCACCACTTCCCCAGACACCTCGATGACGCAGCAACGCCACAACCGCAGCGAGCTCATCGTCGCTCAGGGTGTTCGCACCGGTGCAAGGCGCTCGATCTTCTCGACCGTCCGCTTCGGTGCCAGGCACTCGAGCCGCTCGACCGTCCGCACCGGTGCCAGGCGCTCGATCTTCTCGTGCCGCTCGACCGTCCGCTTCGGTGCCAGGTGCCTGTTCCTTTGCGTCACGCAGCCCAGGCCCCCATGCCAGCGCCACCGACTTCGCAAAACCTTCCTCCACCTGAAGCGTCACCCGCATCAACCGCACTCCAAGCTCCACCTGCCTCGCCAGCGCCTGACCGTGCAGCGCAACCTCCACCACAGCACGCACACGCTCACCGGGTACTCGCCATGATCGATTGTCCGCTCCCCCGGCATCCTCCGGGCGCACCGCGACGATCTCGATCTCCGCGGCGCTTAACTGCAGTCCCAGCCCCAGTGCCTTCGACACCGCCTCTTTCACCGTCCAAAGCGCCGTCTCTCGCTGGCCGGCGACCAGTGTGCCGACCTCAAGCAACCGCTCCCCGGCGCTGAAGTACGCGCTACCAAAGGCCTCGGAGCGCGCCTCCAGCGGCTCAAGATCGACGCCGAGGCGACACGGGGCGCCCGGCATCGAAACCACCGCCACGGCCTGCCCGGAGGTATGCGTCAGACTCAACGCCGGCAAGGCCCCTCCCCCCTTTGCCTCGTCGCTCCAACGAAGCTGCGGCTCTCCGCTCTCGCTCTTAAACACGCAGACCGCGCGTGAATCGATACGTTCGCCATAAAACATCAGCGCCCAGCGACGCGCAGCCTCTCGCGCAGCCAGACGCGCGGCCAACCACTCACCCCGCCTCCGCGCACTGCGAAGCCGCTCATACCCCTGAAGTTCAGCCGCACTCAGCACCCCGGCGATGTCCCCTCCCCCGGCGTCGAGCATCGCCCGAGCCTGGGCCGCACTCAGAGCAACCTCCAGGTAATTCACCTCGGGTCCTGGTGCCAGGCGATCGCTCTCGCGCAGGGGCGCATGCGCGATCATCTCCACACGCTCCATCATCTGCAGCAGACGACCATCGTGGCCACGCACCTCCACATCAAAAGCGATCGTGCCCTCGGCCGCATCGCTCAAACGACTCGCCCTCACCAGCAATGGCTCGCCCACCGAGGCCTGCCCCGACGTACGGCTACATCCGATCCCCAGCGGCAGATAGGTGCGCCCGTGGTGCATAAGCCCCCACAAGCCCACCGTCTGCAATCCGAGCTCCCGCACCAGTGGATCGCTCACCCAACGCTGCGCCAGCGTCCCGGCCTGAAGACGATGGTTCGAGATCTCCCCCGTGGCCAGAATCGCCCCCTCATGATGCCAGACCTCCCCGCTGAGAAGCTGAAAACTTCCGGTATGAAAGAAGCGCCGGTAAATCGCCTCACGATCGGGCCCCTTGCACCAGGTCTTCTCCTCGCCAACCCGACACTCCGGCGCATCTTTGCGCGTGAGCGGCGAACCGCAAATCACGCGGGCAAAGAAATGCTCCTGGCGTACGGTTTTTCCGGTGCGCACCACACGCTCCGACCCCACCTGCACGTCCACAGTCGCGCGACCATCCTCCTGCCCCACCACCCGGGCCGTAGCCCGGACACGAATCGGCTCGGAATACGCCAGCTTCAGCGCTCGCTCAAACTTCACATCGCGCACCTCTGCGACGGGCTCCCCGGTCAACATCATCGCCGCCGCGCTCATCAGCTCATAGCCCATCACCCCCGGCACAAGCTCTCGCCCCTCATAGCGATGATCCTTTAAGAAGTAGTCGCGCTGCGGATCGAAGATGCGCTCGACCACCACCTCATCGGAAGCCTTCGCCACCACCCGATCGATCATCGCAAAACTCGTCACGGTGCCAGGCCTTCGATCCTCTTGATGAGTTGCGCGCGTGCCAGGCATTCGATCGCTCGCACGATCGCCATGCCCCCTCTGGCCGCCGAGCTCGCCGAGTTCCCCGGCGACCACAAACTCACCGATCAAGCCACGCTCCAGCGACTCCCCGACCATCGGCGCTCCGACCTCCGGCGGCAAAAACTCCACCCCCTTCGCCTCCAGGATCGTGCGCATCGATCCCTCGACCGCCATGCCCACCTCATCCCAGGCCGTCCAGTCGATCGCCAGCGCACGAGCCCCTCGTCCACGCTCGCGCGTCAGCTGATTGATCTGCATCACCTGGCGAGCCAGTGCATCATTGGCCGCGGCATAATCGGTCTGCCCGGCGTTGCCAAAACGCCCGGCCACACTGGTAAACGCGACGTAAAACACAAGCCCCCGGTCCCCCAGCGCACGCCAGAGGTTGACGCCCCCCACCGCCTTCCCCCGAAAGACGCGGTCAAAGCCCTGTACGTCCTTATCGGCAAGTAGCCGGCTGTCTTCGACGCCCGCCCCATGAATGACGCCGCTGACTCTCCCGAAACACGCCTCCACCTCGGAAACCAGCCGCTGAACCTGAGCCGCATCGGCCACATCGCAGCTGAAGTACTCGGCGCGCGCCCCGGCCTGACGCATGCGCTTGAGGTTGGTGGCGATCTCCTGCTGAGCTTCCAACGGTCGCATCTTCTGGCGTACCGCCACCGGCGTCGCACGCTCACCGGCGGCCTTAAGTGCCTCTTTGATCCGTGTACGCTCTGCCTTCAGATCCACGCGCAGCGGATCGGGATGCGTAAGCGGCGTACGTCCCACCAACGCCAGCGCGCACCGAAAGCGTCGCGCCAGATCGACACATACCTCTGCAGAAATCCCTCGCCCCCCGCCTGTCACAAGAATCACCGAGCCCGGCCCCGGCGCAGGATGCGTCGAGGAAGACGCGCGAAGATCGGAGGCTTCAAGCACAACCGGACGATGACTCAAGCCTCCCGCTAGCCCCACCTCACAATCGCGGCGACCTCCCACCAACTCCCCCAACACCTCGGTGACCAGACGCTGATCCAACGCCTCGCCGGCCACGTCCACCACCTTCACCCGCGCCCACTCCCACTCCCGGGCAAGTGATTTGGTAAAGCCACTGACAGCTCCTCCGGCCACGCTTGGCGACGACCCCGGATTCAGGCCAAAACATCCCCCCATCATCGTTACGCTCATAAAGGCCGCGGTCACGGTGCCAGGCGCTCGATCTTCTTGAACACCCTGAACACTCCGCGCGGTGCCAGGCCCCCGATCATCGCGATGCGCCTGAAACGCCCGCGCCACATGAAAGGTATGGCGTGCGGCGAGGTACACGTCCTCGGCATCCTCCCGGGAGCCGACCACCCCCAGCAGGTTGATCACCGCGTCGACCTGATGGCGGTTGAACCTCTCGCACAACATCGCCTCATCACACAGATCCAGACCGGTCTCATCGAGGGGCCCCCGACGCCGGTCGCTGGCCAGACGCACCACCTGCGCTCCGAACTCTCGCAGCGTTTTGGCAAACAGCTCGGCTACCAGCACCGGCCCCCCCACCAGGGCCACCACCCGACAAGAAAGCTCCCGCTGCAGGCAAAGCACATCGGTCGCATCCGCCCGAGCAGCCTCAATGGCCACCGGCCGCATCGAAAAAGAGGCGTTCTCAGCGCCGGCCACAAGCCCTGGCGCCGGCCGCCGTACCGCATCCATCGACGCCACCGCCGGCGAAGCATTATGCTGCATCACCGCCCCCGGAGCTGGCAGCGGCACCGGTGACGTCAGGGGCAAAGAACGCGTCCGCTCATCACGATCCTCCCGGCCTCCTGGAGGTCGATCCTCAGGTTGAATCGGACGCAGCCTCAACACCCGCGACGCCACCTCAAGCTCAAAGCTCGACGCCCCGCTGACCTCCTCCAACCACTGACTGTAGCGCACCGGATCGAAGACCCGCTGTTCCCGCCGCGCCCGGTACCGGAAAAACGCCAGCGCCAGCTGGCTGCCAAAGCCCGCCGCCAGACGCAATGCATAATCCGCCGGATAGCTCCCCCCCTGGCTCAACCTCAAATCGCCGAGCTCCGGATCGGGCTCTTCAAAATTGGCGATCGGCGGCACCACCTGACGCTGCAACACCTTCATCGCAAGCACATCTTCGATGCCTGCGGCCATGGCATGGCCCGTAAATCCCTTGGTGTTGGCGATCACCACCCGGTTGGCCTTCTCGCCAAAGCTACGTCGCAGCGCGGCGATCTCCGCCGACGCACTGCCGCCGCGAGCCGGCGTGTAGGTCTCATGCGAGATAAACACCGTACGATCGGCGATCGCCTCTCGCCGAACCCCGAAGCGCTGCTCGACCTCTTCGACCAACCCTGAGACTTCTGCGGCGATATGATCGACGTCGAGCCGCGTGGGGTGATGGGCGCTGTTCACGAAACGGGTGGCAAGCACATCGGCAATCGGCTCGATGCCGCGAGCCTCGGCCAGACCGGCCTTCTCCACCACCAGCGAAAGCGCCCCCATCCCGATGATCATGCCATGACGACGTCTGTCAAAGGGTAGCGCCGCCTGACTCACATCGCCCTCGGTGGTCGCCGCTCCGGTGGCAAGAAACCCGCTGCCGATCCACTCCATCAACGTGCTCCCGCTGGCCTCATCCGCCGACAGAATCAACACGCGTTTGCACCGTCCACAGCGAATCCAGTCCTGCGCCATCCCCACCGCGGTGGTCGTCGACGCACACGCGTTGTTGATCTTCGTATTCGGTCCTCGGGCCCCTACAAACTCCGCAAAACGCGAGTTTGCGATCCCCAACACCAGAAGCAAAAAGCGATGGTTAAACTGATAGTCCTCGCTCCGCTGAGCTTGAAGCTCCTCGATCAACGCATCCTGGCCAGCAAATGCCGACGCAAAAATCACCCCCGTCTCCCGCCCCACAGACTCGGGCAGGGTCCACCCAATGGTCACCCGCTTTCCGGTGGTCGTCTCGCGGTAGCGTGGCACCAGCGGCAGCCCGGCATCGCGCAGCGCCTCAAAGCCCGCCGCAAACGCCAGCTGACTGGTCCGATCAAGCGATGCTCGCAGCCGCTCCGGCACCCCCCACTCCTCCAGATCGAAGTCATTGCCCAGACCGGCCAGTTTAATGACCTCGGCCATCTCAGTGACCTGGCGCATCTCACCGCCGCCGCCTTCATGCTTCTGAAGACGTACGATGCGATTGTTGACCATCGCCTCACGCGCCCCCACCGGCACCTGCCCGATCATGTTCTTGCCCTCAAGGAGCTCATCGATGGCATGCCGCCGAAAGATGGCCCCCTCGCCAGGAAGCCCCACCGCACAGCCCGAGATCTCCACATCAGCCTCCACCGCATGGCGATTCGGTCGGTAGGGTAGCGCACCATCAAGCGGCGTCGCCTCGTCCTCACTCTGGGCGATGGAATCAAAGCGATCGAACCTCGTGTCGCGCGGGGCATTGTGAGGAGTTGCATCGATCGTCGCCGCGCGAACATCGGTACGAACGCCTGGCACCCGGGCAGCTTCTTCCGATCGGTCGCCTGGCACCCGATCCACATCCGATCGAACGCCTGGCACCCGATCCGCTTCCGAGCGAACGCCTGGCACCAGGGCGGGTTCAGCCATCAGCCCCACACGCGCCGCCACATAATCCCCCATACGCCTCAACGTCGGATACTCCGAGAGCCGAAAGCTCTCATCCCGCTCCAGACCGTAGAGCTCACGCACCTGCGCCATGATCTCGGCCTGCTTCACCGTATCCACTCCGAGGTCGGCCTCCAGCTCATAGTCGAACTCGATCTCCTCGGACTCATAACCCGTCTGCTCGCACAGAACTCGCATCAGCTCTGCATCGATCGACGCCCGTTCCACCTCAGTTCGAACGCCTGGCACCCGGGCAGCTTCTTCCGATCGGTCGCCTGGCACCCGATCCGCATCCAATCGGTCGCCTGGCATCAGGGCAGCTTCTTCCAATCGGTCGCCTGGCACCATGGCGGGTTCAGCCATCATCCCCACACGCGCCGCCACATAATCCCCCATACGCCTCAACGTCGGATACTCCGAGAGCCGAAAGCTCTCATCCCGCTCCAGACCGTAGAGCTCACGCACCTGCGCCATGATCTCGGCCTGCTTCACCGTATCCACTCCGAGGTCGGCCTCCAGCTCATAGTCGAACTCGATCTCCTCGGACTCATATCCCGTCTGCTCGCACAGAACTCGCATCAGCTCTGCATCGATCGACGCCCGTTCCACCTCAGCTCGAACCCCTGGCACCCGGGCAACATCTTCCGATCGGTCGCCTGGCACCATGGCGGGTTCAGCCATCATCCCCACACGCGCCGCCACATAATCCCCCATACGCCTCAACGTCGGATACTCCGAGAGCCGAAAGCTCTCATCCCGCTCCAGACCGTAGAGCTCACGCACCTGCGCCATGATCTCGGCCTGCTTCACCGTATCCACCCCGAGGTCGGCCTCCAGCTCATAGTCGAACTCGATCTCCTCGGACTCATATCCCGTCTGCTCGCACAGAACTCGCATCAGCTCTGCATCGATCGACGCCCGTTCCACCTCAGTTCGAACGCCTGGCACCCGGGCAGCTTCTTCCGATCGGTCGCCTGGCACCCGATCCGCATCCGCTCGAACGCCTGGCACCCGGGCAGCTTCTTCCGATCGGTCGCCTGGCACCCGATCCGCATCCGCTCGAACGCCTGGCACCTCATCAACGCGAACGCCCGGCACAACCTCACCCGGCCGCCACACCCCGGCAGCCCACATCCCCGCCAACGCCTCATACAACGACGCCACATCCCCCTTCTTCGGATGATTGGTGTGCAACGCCAGATGCGACCGCCCCTCCAGAATACTTCCCACAAACGAGGCCTGCGCCCGCTTCGGTCCCACCTCAACAAATGCACGCGCCCCACCGGCGTACATCGTTTCAATGACCTTGATAAACTGCACCGGAGCGGCCACCTGCTCCGAGAGAAGATCGCGAATCGCCTCCTCACACCCCACCCCTGAGGGGTAATAGCCGCCGGTCACGTTGGTCAAAATCGGCACCCGCGGCGCGCCTACCTCAATATGACCCAGATGCCGACGCAGCGGCTCGCTGGCCGCAGCCACCACCTCGGTATGAAACGCATGACTCACCGGCAAAAACGGTGCCTGAAGTCCCATCTCCTCAAACATGCTCACCGCCTGACGCACGGGCTCACTGAGCCCGGCGATGATCGTCTGCGTCGGGCAGTTGATATTTGCGCAGACCACATACCCCTCAATGCGATCAAGCACCGGCTGCACCACCTCCACCGAGGCACTCACCCCGGCCATCAGCCCGGTGTCGCCGTTCATCGGCGTCACTTTGGCCATCTCCGTGCCCCGGGCGGCCACCGTGCGCAGCGCGTCCGCAAAGCTCATGATCCCGGCCGCCACACACGCCCCGTACTCCCCGAGGCTGTGGCCCGCGACCACCTGCGGAACGATCCCCAGCTCCCCGAGCAGGCGATACAGGGCGATATCCGCCGTCAGCACCGCCGGCTGGGTGATCTCGGTCTGCGTCAGCGCCACAAACGCCCGACGCTCGGCCTCGGCCCCCTCCACCACCCCCGGATCGATGACCTCGCTGAGCCGACGGCCAAGCACCGGCAACATCACCTCATCGGCCTCCTCAAAGGTGCGACGCACCACCTCAAAGCGCTCTTTGAGCGCCGAAAGCATCCCCAGATACTGCGTGCCCTGCCCCGGAAAGAGCATCGCCAGCTTCCCGCCCGCCGGACGCTCTCCCAACACCACCCCTTGATGGGCCAAAACCTTCCAGCCCTTATTTCGGCCGGCGGCGCGCTTTGCCCGCTCCAGGCGTTCCTGCAATTCCTGCACATCGCCAAAAGCTACTGCCAGGCGCACCTGCCCATCGACGCGACGCGCGACACCATCATCATATCCTAAGAGCGGCAAACGCCACTGGGTTACACCCTCTACACCATCGTGGGCAAACCGCTGCATCACCTCATCAATGACGTTCTCCAGCTCCTCCACCGATGCTGCGCTCAGACCGAGAATGCCCTCGTTCGAACGCCTGGCACCCGATCCCAGCTCCGAACCCTTGTTCGAATGCCTGGCACCCGATCCCAACTCCGAACCCTCGTTCGAATGCCTGGCACCCGATCCCAGCTCCGCACCCATGTTCGAACGCCTGGCACCCGATCCCAACTCCGAACCTATGTCCGGACGCCTGGCACCAGGCTCATGCTGTCCGGCCTGATACTCCTCCAACACCACATGAAAATTCGTCCCTCCGAACCCAAATGCACTCACCCCCGCACGCCGCACCTGCCCCGGAAAAACCTCCCAGGGCTGCGCCTCGGTCTGCACCTTCACCCGCGTCCCCTCCAACTCCAGCGCCGGGTTCACTCGCTCCACCCCCAGTGTCGGCGGCAACACCTGATGCTTAAGCGCCATCGCCACCTTAATCACCCCGGCCGCCCCGGCGGCCGACTTCAAATGCCCGATCATCGACTTGACGCTCCCCAGCGCGACCCTCTCGGCAGCCCACTCCCCGGCATCATCCACCAGCGCGGCGCGTAGACTGGCGACCTCCGTCGGATCCCCCACCGGCGTGCTCGTCCCATGCGCCTCAAACAAGCTCACGGAACGCGGCCCAAACCCCGCATCTTCGTACGCCCGATCCAGTGCGCGCCGCTGCCCCTCAGGGTTGGGCGCCGTGATCGCCTTACCCTTCCCATCGCTCGAGCCCCCCACCCCGCGAATCACCGCGTAGATCGAGTCGCCATCTTCGATCGCATCGCTGAGCCGCTTGAGCACCAGAATCCCGGCCCCCTCCCCCATCACAAATCCGTTGGCTCCCTCGTCAAAGGGGCGCGAACCATCCGGCGAGAGCGCTCCGATCTTCGAAAATTTTACAAAGCTCGTCGGCCCCATCGTGCGGTCGGCCCCCCCGCACACGACCATATCGTACTCCCCGCTCCTTAGACCGCGCACCCCGGCCTCAATCGCCGCCAGACTCGACGCACACGCCGCATCCGTCACAAAATTCGGCCCCCGCAGATCAAAGACCTGCGCCACTCTCCCGGCAATCACATTGGCCAGCTCCCCGGGCATCGAGTCCTCACTAACCTCACCAAGCTCCCCCTTAAAGCGCGCCTCCACCTCGGCAAGAAGCGCCTCGCGTTCTCCCCCGCTCAACGCACTCGCCGACAGCGCCATCAACGCCCCCCTGAGCGCCTGATCCATCTTCGGGTAGAGGATTCGCAGCGTCGAATCATCCCGCAAATCTCCCCCGAGAGCGTTACCCAGGATCACCGCACACCGATCCCGCGGAAACTCTCTCTCCAGATACCCCGCGTCCTCCAGCGCCTCATGCACCGCCTCCAGGCACAAAAGCTGCGTCGGATCCACGCTGGCCACGACTCGCGGCGGCATCCGAAAACGACGCCGGTCGAACTCAAAGCCCTCAATCCACCCCCCGATCTTACTGTACGTCTTATCCGGCGCCGCAGGATCCTCGTCGAAATAAAGCGCCGGATCCCACCGGTCCGCCGGAACCTCCTTGATCGCCGAGACCCCGAACAAAATGTTCTCCCAGAACTTCGACGCACTCAGCGCACCGGGCATTTTTGCCCCGATGCCCACAATCGCCACCGCCCGATCCCCGTCGACCAACACGCCATGCGTACGCTCAACCATCGCTTCCCCTTGTCGCTGCATCGATCCCTGATCATCACGGTGTTCGGACGCCTGGCACCCGGACATCTCGTTCACTCCACTCGACATGTCCGAGTGCCTGGCACCCGATCCCAACTCGGTAGACGTGTCCGAACGCCTGGCACCCGATCCGGTACCCGCTCTCGAACCCTGCTCGGTCGCCTGGCACCCGATCGAAGCACTCGCCAACACCGCCTCGTCCGAACGCCTGGCACCCGTCCCAACCTCGTCCGCCACTTCGAGCGCCTGACTCCACGTCCACCGCGCCTGCGCCCATCGCCTCGCCCCCTCGCTCACCTCCTGATGCAACGCAGCAATCGTGCGCGCATCGCACAAGCGCACCCCCTGGCCGCAATGAAAAAGCCCACTCTCAAGCTGCTCCTCCTCACTCAACCTCTCAAAACGCGCTCCGCCCTCGGCGAACACCTCCGCAATCCGCTCCGACTTCGCCGCTGCCCGCAATCCCCCCAGGTTGTCGCGCTCATAAAGGTGCTTGCGCTCACCGAGCTTCACCCCCTCTTTTAAGCGCTCCACCTCCCGGGCCAGCACCCGATCGGCGGCCACGCTCTTGAGCACCCGCGTGGGCGTATTGACCGACTCCCCCATAATCACAGTGCCCGGCGAGCACCGCGCAACCTCCTGATAGGTCCGGCTCACAGCCCCACTCTCCACTGCCTCCCGGCACATCAGATACGCCGTCCCCATCTGAATCCCCACCGCCACTCCTCGACGATGCAACCCGAAGAGCATCGCCGCCGCCGCTGCCGCACTCTCCGCCCCGCTGATTCCCCCGGCCAACACCACCGCAACGTCCGAAGGCTCAACCCCCGACGCCAGCGCCTCCTCCACCACGATCACCCCCATCTGCCACAGCGCCAGCGCCCCAAGCGTCCCCACATGCCCCCCGGCCTCCGCCCCCTCCCAGATAGAGTGACGCTGACCCTGTTTAAGCGCCGCCTCCAACACCCCCGGCGTCGGTGTGTGCAAATAGGTGATCAACCCTTCACGCTCCAGACGCATCGCCTGCTCGGCACTCCCGGCGGCCACAAGCCCCAGAAAGTTCCCACGCCGCCTGCCCACAACGGACATCTCATCGATATGCGAGTCGCGATAGGGATTCGCCTCAAGCCCGATGATCCCCGCCCCAAAGGGCGCATCCCCCAGACACGTCGCTGTCGCCTCAATCACCCCCTGCGCAACCTCGGTCGGCATATTTCCGAGCGCCAGCCAGGGCAGCGCCCCGGCCTCCACGACTGCTTTCGCAAACTCTGGAGTATCACTCACCTGAGCCATCGGCCCCTGATGGATCGGAAGACGGGTCCCGTTCAACCGGGCGATTCCCTTGCCGGCTTCCAGGGGGAAATCACTGCCGATCGCCCCCATGACCCCATCAACATGTTCCCGAACCCCGCGCACCGCCGCACCAACCCGGCCATAGCGCTTCCGAAACACCCTCGCCAGCGCCCCACCCTGCCCCATCGGCCAGAGATCGCGCCGGGGATCAAGCGTCTCCCAACGATCAAAACGCCGCGCCTGCACAGTGGCGAGGTAAGCCTTCGCTCCCTCGTCCTGGTCTGCATCAACAAAATCGATCTCACAGGCCCCAAGCTCTCTCGTAGGCCGCGTAGCCAGGAGCGACCACGCCCGATAGCGCGCGCCCACCACAACTCCCAGACACCGCGTATCGGTTGCCCCCACCCGCTCCAACACCTTCACCGCCTCCGCCGAAGGCTCCATCCCCTCACACAGCCACAACGCCTCTTCCAACACATAACCCGAGGCCCCCGCCACCATCGCCGCCGCAGCTGCGTCCGGCCCCATCGCCCCCCGCACCACCGCCGGCACACCCACTTCCCGCTGCACGCGTCCCAGCAACACCAGACCGGACTCCTCCCCACACAGCCCCCCGGTCTCCATTCCGCAGATGACCACCCCGTCCACCCCAAGATCGGCGGCGACCCGGGCCTCCGTCGCAGAACAAACTTCCACCCAGACACCCTGGCCTGCCTCTTTCAAAAATTGCACTTTACGACGCAGCGCGTCGACATCGAATCGATGTTCACAGGCCAGCACAACACCCGCGACGTCACTCCACACGCTGAGATCTTCATCCGGCTCAATTCGTGCCCAATCGCAGGAAGTGACGCGCTCTCCTGCAGCCTCCCGCGATACCCATACCACGTGCGCGCCGGCCTCCCTGGCCTCAACATCTGCGCCGAACGACTCCCCAACCGACTGAAAATAAACAAAAACCTGAACTCTATCCGTCGACCGAATATCCCGCATCAGTTCCTCGTCCTCTCGTGGTTTACCCCACCCCCGATCTTGCTGAGCGTCTACTCACTAGAGGACGAAATTCATCATGACAAGCGATAAATTATTAATTTTATTGAATGAATAGCCATTCACAAACACCAAAACCATGAATGACACACCAGTCACTACAACAACTTACAAAAGACTGACCAATCAGTTAAACCAAAACCCTGAAAAAAATGAATCATCAGTCAGCATAAAATCTGCACTCTGAATGAACCATCAGTCATTCGCGCGGAGGCCTGGCACCCCTGCATCAGCACCTGTTCGAACGCCTGGCACCCGATCCAAAACACCTCGTTCGAATGCCTGGCACCCGATCCAAAACACCTCGTTCGAACGCCTGGCACCCGATCCAAAACACCTCGTTCGAACGCCTGGCACCCGATCACCCCTTCCGAGCCGAAATAATCTTGCCCACACCGGCCTCCATCCCCGATACTCCCCTCTAATTCACACACGAGACGTCACGGACGACCTCTCGCCAACCCACGGACGGACCTCGCTGCTCCCGCGAGGGGAACCCCTGCCTGCGATCGCATTTAGCGCGACCGCCTGGCACCCTTCCCCTTGCCTCCCAGAAGGCTTCCCCACCATGGCGAACCGTCAAAACCTCGTAGTCGACGAGCTCCTTACGCGCCCCAGCAACGTCTGCCCCACCCTCTTTGTGGGCCTGGGCGGCTGCGGCTGCCAGATCGTCATGCGCGTCGCGCGGCACCTCAAATCACGCCCCGACTACGCCGAGCGCTACAAGGACCTGACAAAATTCGCCCTGATCGATACCAACATCAACGATCTGGAACTTCACCGCGAAGACGCCGATGAATCCTTCCTCATCAGCGACTTTGAAAAAGAGGCCTACGCCAACCTCGCCAGCGGCAAGCTCTTCTTAGAAGCCGACGATTATTTCACCCAGTGGGTTCCTAAAGATTATCGCTTCCGTGCCGGGGATACCGCCGGCGCCGGCCAGATCCGCATCGAATCGCGCCTGGGCTCCTACTACCAGATGAAGCACGGCGATCTCGTCCCCCGCTTCCGCCGCCTGCTTGAATCGCTCAAACGCCATGAGCACGGCCACCGCCGCCTGGACACCTCAGAGATTCGCATCGTGCTCTGCTTCTCCATCGCAGGCGGCACCGGCTCCGGATCCTTCTTGCCCCTGGCCTACATGCTCCGCGACCAGGCCCGCGCGCTCGGCAAACCCAACATGCTCGGCGTCTGCGTGCTCCCGGCGGTCTTCGAAGACAAAACCGGCGCCAACAAAGATGGCACCTTCGCCAACTCCTACGCCGCGCTCAAGGAGGTCGAGCACCTGATGAAGCTCGGCTCCCCCGAGTCCTCGTTCTTCCCGACCGACGGCATCGAGTTTCACTACGATCCCTCCGACACCTCCAAACGCGCCGTCCGCGAGAAACCCTTCGAGTTCCTCTACCTCATCGACAAACCCGAGAGCTTCTCAGTCGACCGCCCGGTCGATGCCGCCGCCGACGGCCTCTACCTCCAGCTCTTCTCGCCACTCTTTGCGGTGCAGGCCGGCGACTACGACAACTACACCCAGCACCAGCGCTTCCTCGTCCCCCACGACTTCGAGGCCAAGGGCATCCCCGGCTTCACAAGTTTCTACGGCTCCTACGGCTCC
This sequence comes from Lujinxingia sediminis, assembly GCF_004005565.1. Taxonomy (NCBI): domain Bacteria; class Deltaproteobacteria; order Bradymonadales; family Lujinxingiaceae; genus Lujinxingia; species Lujinxingia sediminis. The sequence goes on from NZ_SADD01000002.1 coordinate 485,270, forward strand.
GCGGTACTGCTCGTCCCCACAGATGGACTGGCCGAATACTGCTCCCGCGCCGCCGCCCTCAACATCATGCGCCAGAGCTTTTTGGGCGCCATCCCCGCCGACCCCCTCTACAACAGCCTGCGCTCCCATCCGGAGCCCTTCTATGAGGTCACCGAACGCGACGACGAAGACGCCCGCCCGGTGAAGATGGCCGACTTTGTCAAAAAAGAAGAAGGCATCCGACATCTTCTGCGCGACCGCCTCTTCCAGAAACGCGTGCGTCTTCTGGCCCGCTGTGAGGCCGACGCCGGCGAATTTGGCAGGTTCATGGCCATCTTCCGCCACGGCCATCGTTTAGGCGAGGTCCCCCGCGAAAACGCCACCTGGGCACTCGACCCCGAGCGCCTCACTCCCGACCGCGAACAGCTCGCCGACCGCGGCATGAACTTCTCCATCGGCGCGCTGACCTTAGAAGCCCTCTGTGGCCCCAAAGCCGGCGCCCAGCCCGGCCTCCTCGCCGCAGCCCGCCGCGCCATCGAGGCCGCCAGCGAAGAGCTTGAGGCCGAAGTTTCGGTCGAGCGAAATACCCTGGCCCGCGATCTCGTCGGACGCGCACTCTACTGGTCCGAAGACCTCAAACGCCGCGGCCAGCGCGTCCTCGACCAGGGCTACACCCAGCACGGCATCGCCTTCCCCGGCCTCGAAGCGCTCCTGGAACTCAACTTCCTGGCCTCCGACACCGAAGACGTCAGCCTCGCGGCCAAACGCTTCGCCGTCCTGGCCATGCGCGATGAGTTGCGCACCGAGATGCGCCAGCCCCCCGCCCCCACCCCCTTTGAGCTCGACGGCATCGACGACGACGAGAAGATCAAAGAAAAAGACGCCCCCGATCTCATTCGACGTCTCATCGATCAGGCCGTCGAGCGCGCCACCCACGAGCTCCTCTCCCACTTCATTGAGCAGCGCACCGCGCTTCGCGACAAACTCGCCGAATCCCTGCGCATCCTGCGCGTGCTGGAGCAAGGCTTTGATGCCTTCGAGCGCGACCAGACCCGCCAGCTTGAGCGATTGCGCGAGCAGGGCGATCACTCCACCAACCAGTTCGTGCTCGACGCCGAGGCCTTCCAGATCGAGAACGGCCGCCGCATGTGGGACTTCTTCTACGCCGACCGCGTGGCCACGATGCCCGAGCTCGCCATGAGCAACCCCCATATCCAGCAACGCTTAAGCGGCACGGTCCGCGACTTAAGCCTGCGCGGCTCCGGCTCCACCACCGCCACGCTCAACCAGCTCTTCGATGCCCTCAAGAGCCTGGCCCACACCCACCTCACCCGCACCCTCTGCGGCGACCCCAAGATCGCCGATCCGGCGCGCCGCGACGGCCTCACCCTGGCACAGGCCCTGGAGCTGGAGGTCGTCTACCGCGCCCTCTACATGAGTAACCTCGAGGCGATTCAGCAGCGCAAAGACGCCGCCATCACCGAAGTCGTCGCCCGCTACCGTGCCCAGCCCGCCGAGCGCCGCATCGACCTCACTGAAGCCATCCACCAGGACTATCTGCGCGACAAAATCCGTCGTGTCGTCAACGAACGCGCCGACCTCCTCGTCAGCTACGACGAGTCCCGCGATCAGCACGGGGGCGTGCGACCCAACCACGTCTTTTTAGCCGCCATCGACGAATCCTTCCGAGACACCACCGTCGAGCACGCGCTCGACGGCGCAAACCTCGGGGGCATGCGCTGGGTCAAACAGGGCTGGCACAACCCCCGTCAGATCGTCTTCTACCGCGCCGTCCTCAACGTCCCTCTCTACGTCTTCGGCCGTATGAGCGAGATGAAGGACCACTACTACCGCTTCAAAAACCTCTCCAAACGCTCCAAAATCCTCCATATCGACAGGTCCTGGGAGAACACCCTCCCCGATCTCGATCCGGATACCGCCCAGGAGCAGCACCGCCAGGAACAGATGCGCGCGAACATCGTCAACTTCGCCGCCCTCTGGACGCTGAAGGATCCCCTGACCCGCCAGGGCTACATCGTCCTCCGTGACGGAACCTACCTTTTGCGCGACCCGCAAAACCCCACCTCGCTGCAAAGCGCCAGCTCCGACACCTCCACAGGCTTCAAACCTCTGGGAGAACGCCTGGCACCCGCCATTAACGCCCTTCCCGGGACGCTCGACGCCGAGCGCGTCAAGTACCTTCCCTACCTCCAGCTCCTGACCGCGGTGCGCGAGGGTATGGCGCCCGCCGTCCTCCAGCAGATCGTTACACTTCCCTTCCAGTGGCGCAAAAACCGCGACGAGTTGCGCACCCAGTACGGCACCTCCCCCTCGCCGCTTCAACAACTCAAACTGAGTGACTTCACCGACGCCTTCAACCGCCTGCGTGAAGCCCTCGACGGCCTGCTCGAGCACCTGCGCAACATCGAAACCGAACGCATCACCCTGGGCGGTGACGCCAGCGCCAACGCCGCCGGCCTCACCCCCGCCCAGGCCGGCGAAAACCTGCGCCAGAGTGTGGAAATCCTGCGCGGCTTCCAGCAGGGCTGGCAATCGATGGAACAACCCGAACGCTCCACCTCGGTGCCCCCCTCCTTCCGCTCGCTCTTTCGCCCCCTGGGCGAGGACGAGCTCCACAACACGCTTGAATCGCTGCGTATCGGCACCTCAACCGCCGAACCGTCGCCGGAGCGAACGCCTGGCACCCGATCATCGGCTGCCCTCGACGAACAGGAGTGATGCACCCGATCATACATGATCGAACGCCTGGCACCCGATCATCGGATTTCGATCGGGTGCCTGGCACCCGATCAGACAGCTTCAAATCAACATGATCGAACACCTGGCACCCGATCAGACAACATGATCGAACGCCTGGCACCCGATCAGACAACATGATCGAACGCCTGGCACCCGATCAGACAGCTCCAGATCAACATGATCGAACGCCTGGCACCCGATCAGACAGCTCCAGATCAACATGATCGAACGCCTGGCACCCGATCAGACAGCTCCAGATCAACATGATCGAACGCCTGGCACCCGATCATCGGATTTCCCTTCTTTATCGCGCAGGAACCCTTCCTCATGCCCGACCGCCCCGCCACACCGAACCTCTACCCCAACCCCACACTCGTGGTCGGAATCGGTCGCGTCGGCCTGGCGCTGCTCGAAGAGCTCGGCCAGGACTGGAGTTGGCTCTCACGCACCGCTGCAAACGACACCTCGGTCAAAAACCTGCGACTGCTCTCGGTTCTCCCCGACCCCGATGTCGATGACCTGCGCTGGCGCCACCCCGAAGCGCGTCACGCCAGAATCGCCCTGCTCGCCGGCGACGACGACCTTCCCACCCTCACCCTGCACTTTGCCGTCATCCGATCCCTGGGGCTTATCCGCTTCCGCGACGGCTCCTACCAACTCGCCATTCCCCGAGATCGCGGTCCCATCGAAACCGGCCACAGCCACACGACCCGCCGCAAACGCTTCTTCGAGTGGCTCCCGCTCGACTCCGACCCTCGTCGCGCCGTCGAACGCCTCCACCGACTCGCCAGCCGCGACCCGGAAGTCGACCTCTTTCTCACTCCCATCGTCGAACGCGTCCTCCACGGACAGAGCCCGCGCCTGCTTCTCAACCTCATCGCCCGCGCCCGCGCCTACGCCCAGGGCCGTGATCCCTCCCCCTGGGCATGGCTCTCCCCTCTCATCCCTCAGGATCGAACGCCTGGCACCCGGCACGAACAGGATCGAACGCCTGGCACCCGGCACGAACAGGATCGAACGCCTGGCACCCGTACTGCGCTCAACCTCACCCCGACCCCCGATTGGGCGCACGAAGACGACCTCCACCCTGGCCTTCAAGCACACCTCGCTCCCCTGCACGCCTCCCCTGACGGTGCGCTCCCACCTATTTCCATCCCCTCTAACTTCTGCCCGGTGCCAGGCGACCTCACAACTCCCCTGCCCCCCCGCCGTCTCCTGAGCGTCGACTGGGAAACCACCGGCTGGGTCGCAAGCGAACTCGACACCCTGGAAACCATCGAGTTCCTCCCCCTCAACGTGAGCCCCTGGCGCCTGGGCCTCTTCGATCACGATGCCTCCCCCGGCTTCGACCACACCACCACCGCCGTAGCTTTACAAGAACTCGGCGAACTTCTTCACCGTGGTCTCTTACGCATCTGGCTCGACCTTCAGCAGGAGCGCCACGAAGATCCGCTCCTCTCCCTCCAGGAGCGCCGACGCCTCAACGCCGAAACCTCCGCCGAGCAATGCCTGGAGCTCCTGGCCGAACTCGTCGTCGAACCCCTCACCCAACTCGGCGACGACTCCCCGCTGCCTCGCATCTCCCACCGCCCCGACCGCTGGGTCGATGGGCCGACCCTGCCCCTTACGCCTTCCCCGGCACTCCGACAGGCCATCGTCGACACCGAAGATGCCCGCTCCTCCCTGGAGCGCCCTCTGCTGCAGCGCCTGCACGCTCTGGGCTTAAACTTCGACCTCGACGAACTTGGAGAGCGCCCCCTCCTGCGCTCCCTATCCCTTCGCCCTGACGACCTCAGCGGGGAGGCGCGCCTGACCCCGTTACGCAGCATCGTCAACCAGGAAGCGCGCCACCTTTTGAGCTTCGACCATCTCTCAAGCTACCGGAAGCGCACCACCCGCCAACCCCCGCGCCTGACCGTCTACCTCGTCGCCGACGCCAAAGAACCTTTCACTCGCCGTGCCCTGCGTCCCGTTTTGCGCGCCATTCACCAGGAACTCATCCGCGCCTACGGGCCGCTCCTCGACACCTGCCGACAGGGCTTCGATCGCACCCTGGCCATCGTGCCCATCATCTGGACGCCCCACCCCGCCGACGCCTTCGGCGGCGAACACCCCCGGGCTAACATCACCGAAGAAGCCTCCATCCTCAAAGCCGTCCACGACCTGCGCCGCTGGGTCGAATCCGTTCCCCCTCCCCACCGCTGCATCCCCCAGATCTTTATCAACAGCCGCGTCACCGCCAGTGCGGTGCTCGGCCTCGACGACGCCATCCGTCAGACCCACGACTTCATCTCCCTGCAAATCCGAAACGAACTCGGACGCGACCCCTGGCTGCGACACACCGCCCAGGGCTTTGATGATAACGACCTTTTTGCCACCTTCAGCTGCATCCAGATCAACTTCCCCGCTGAGCGCGCCCGCGATTACCTCGCCAATCGCCTGGCACGCGAATCCCTGCGGCGGCTGCGCTCCCCCGCCACTCCAGACGCCGCCAGCGGCGAGGTCGCCGAAGAGCGCCTCGCCCCGGTCCTCCCCCCTCCTCGCGCCCTGCTCGATCCGGCCCGCGAGAAACTCGCCCATCTGACCTCCCAGACCGCCTCGCGCATCTGTGCCGAGGTCGACGACCGCCTTCATCTCCTGAAGTCCACTACCTCCGAGGAGCTCTGCGCTCGCTTCGATGATGCCTTCGAAGATCACCTCTTCGCGCAGGTTCACAACGCCTGGCACGCGCTCACCCGCCAGCGCGGCGACATGGACCTGATGGTTAACGCCCTGCGCCAGGACGCCAACCTGCACCTGGGCGACGCGCTCAACCTGAGCCGAAACAATGCCGATCACCTCATCGAGAAACGCGCCTCCGACGGCGGCCTCGCAAACGCCCTGGCCGGCTTCAACCTCCTCCACCAGAACTCCCGAAACCTCCTCGACGAGGCCGAACGCCAGCGTATCAGCGCCCAGGATATCTGCCTCACACACAGCCTTCCCGACCCGACGCACATCGCCCGCGCCCGACACGACCTTATCGAAGCGGCCAACGACAAACCTGATCTCCCCCCCCTGCGCCTCGGCCTTGTCACCTGGGCCATCCTGGCTCCCGCCCTGGGCGCCCCCCTTGCCCACGCAACAGCCCGCGCGCTGAATCTCCACCAGCAGCCCAACCTTATCGAGCCTCTCCTCGGCCCGGCCGGCTGGCTGCTAGGGGGACTTCTCGTCTTCCTTCCCTTATCCCTGCTCCTGCGCGCCCACCTGCGCACCCATCTCAACGCCGTCCACGACGCTATTGAGGCCTTAAGCAACGCCCTGCGCGACGTCGTCGTAGGCTCCTCCTCCAACCCGCTTCACGGCTCCCCCTCGATCCACTCTTTCTTCGCCGCTCGCCTCGATTTGAGCCACGCATTAAGCACCCGCAATGTCTCCGAGCATCTCCACGACCGCGTCGACACGGACCGAAACCTGGCCTTCCGCCTCATCCAGAGCGTCGAGCTTCAGGAGCGCCGCCTCCAGCAGCACGCCGAGTCCCTCGGCGCACGCCCCGCTCCCCCCGACCTCGCCACCGCCTCGGAGCGCCTGAACGACGACGCCCGAAAGATCTTCGCGCTCAACCCGGCACAGGCCGGCGCCGCCCGTCAACACACGCTGCTGGCCCCCGAGCATCTCCTTGAGCACTACCACCGCCACTTCCCGGCCCTGGCCGATGTCGACGCCTGCCTACCCGAGTTCCTCGCCCGCGCCGGCGGCTTTCACCGCTGGCGCGAGCAGGCCTGCCTCGCCGGCACCGAGCATATCTTGAGCTTTGGCCGCGACTACTTTCGCGAACTTCTCACCACCCCGGTCGGCGCCCAGCCGGCCTTCGAACTCCCGGTGGGCCTCAACCTCGCGCGCTTCGTCTCGCACCACTACGCCTCACTTGGCTTCGGCGCACGCTTCGTCGGCTACGAAGGGTTCGATACCTCCGGCCTCCGCAAACTCGCTGACGCCTCCCTGCTCATTCATCCCCAACTTCGCCCCACCCTCGATCGCGCCCGCACCTCCCCCGACGCCCCCCCCACCACCGAGACGCTCGACGTCATTGAGGCCCCCATCCTCCCCAACACCGCCTTCTTGCTCTCGCTGGTCCAGGGCATCGACGCCCGCAGCATCAAAAACCTGCGCCGTCAGGAGTCCTTCTTCGACCGCCTCGATCTTCCCGACCCCGCCACCCCCTGGCAGCACAACCCCATCACCATCGCATCTCGACATCGATCCGGTGCACCCGTCGCATCGCCTGGCACCCTTACAGATGCTGACCCCTCAACTTCTGCACGAACGCCTGGCACCCTTACAGATGCTGACCCCTCAACTTCTGCACGAACGCCTGGCACCCTTACAGATGCTGACCCCTCAACTTCTGCACGAACGCCTGGCACCCTTACAGATGCTGACTCCTCAACTTCTGCACGAACGCCTGGCACCCGATCCTCCCGCACCGCGTCCGACGAGGAGAAGCACTCATGACCATCATCGCTCTCCTGACTGACATCCGATTGCTGCTCTCCCTGCTCAACGAGCTGGCCTGGCGCGCCTTCGCCCTCACCCTCGACGCCCTATCCTCATCCTCGCCACTCCAGATCGCCTTTCTCCTCGTCTCACTTATGGTCGCGCTCTTTGCGACCGCATGCTCTATGCAGTCCGAGCTTAACCGCACACTGAGCCGCGCCCCCGAAACCCGCATCAATCCTCTTGTCCTGGAGCTTCGTTATACCCTTCCAGGCATCGCCCTGCGCGCCTTTATCTGGCTCATCACCCTGCCGGCGCGCATGCTCCGCGCCTTCTTCAGCCTCTTCCGTTCCAGCTCCAACACAGAGGCGCTCCCGGCCGCCGTCCCTCCGCCGGTCCTCGTCCCGACCTTAGGACCGAGCTACCTGTGGGCGATGCTCATCACCGCTGGCATCTTCCTGCTCTCCCTGGCCCTCACGCCACTTCTACGCTGGCAGCTCGAAGTTCCCGCCCACTTCCCCCTCTGGTCCTACCTGACCATCGGCCACCGGCCCGAACTCGCACCTTTTCTTCCGCTGGACTCCTACCCCTGGCTTGCCACCCTGCTCACCTCCACCTTCTGGCTCCTGCTGTGGTGGACCTGCGCTCGCATCGTCCGCCTGACCCACTGGAACGACATCGGTCTCAATCTCATTGACCGCCTTCGATCGCCGGGCACCCTCACCTCCTGGCGCACCTACTTTGCGGCCTCTTCCCTGCATGACCTCGACGCCTCCTTCACGACCTGGGCACGCTGGCTACCTCTTGCCGCCGCGCCTCTCCTCCTGGTCTCCTTTACCGCCCTGGCCGCAGAACCCTACCGCGTCAACACCTCCTCCTTCGCCCTGGCACTGGTCGCGCTGACCTCCTGGAGCCTTCATCTGACCCTCAAGGGTCTCTACCGCCCCTCTGAACCCTCCGAAGACACGAAGCCTCCAGCCCCCGAACCCTCCCCGCAGACGAGCTGGCTCGATGTACTCGACCACCTGCAGACCACACGCAACCTGAGCCCCCCCTCCCAGGCCCGACCTCCGCGTCCCCTGCCCAAACTCGATTTCCGCCCGATCTCCAGGGAGGCCGATGCACTGATCTCACCGCTGCTCACCGAACTTCTGCCAGCACCGGCTCGACTCACCGCCATGCAACACGACGTCCTGACCCACCTCTCCCACAGCTCTTTTGTCCATCTTGAGCCGCCTGCCGACACCCGCTCCCTGGCCCTGGGACAACGCTCTTCTTCGGGCGGCTCCAGGCTCCGACACCGCAACCAACTTGTCATCGCCCCCGAGGGTGCCGGCAAATCCACCCTCGGCATGCTCGCCGCCCTCAACATCGCCCTGACTCATACCCGCAGCACCCTCTTTATCGTGCGCGACGACGAGCGAGCCCGAAACACCGCCGAACACCTGCGTAACCTGCTTACTCCCTCCACCCTGCGCTGGAATCTGCGGACCCGACGCATCGATAGTCACCTCGTCGAGGATCTCGCCACCGGCATCATCCCCGACGTGCTCGTCTGCGATCTCCACGAGCTCACCACCATCATCCTGGCCGATAGTGAGACCTTCCGCCCCCTGCTCACAAACCTGGGACTTGTCGTGGTCGACGAACTCCACGCGTTCTGCGGCCCGGTCGAAGTCCACACCCAGCTCGCCATGCGCCGCCTCGACTTGCGCCTGCGCGCCCTTCGCCGCTCCGACGGCGCAGACGAACACCTGGCACCGCTCTTTCTGATGCTCGCCACCGAAACCATGGACAACCTCCCCACCTTCGCCCGTGCGCTCTGCGGCGTCGACGCAGCCCCCCGTATCTTCACGCTTCATCCCCAACACCACACCGTCCCAACGCCTGGCACCAGGGAGACATCCCCCTCCAATCTGACGCCTGGCACCGATGCATCACATGCCCCCGAAGACTCACCCAACACCACGTCTTCGCCCGGCCAGCACATCATCTACGACCTCGACGCCTTCACCACCACCGGGGGGCACCCCCTCTCGGCGTTTGACATCATCGCAGCCTGCGAAACCCGTGCCGTCCCCTGGCACTGGCGCACCGCCGGCGACGACCGAGCCCATCTCGGCCGCGCGCCCCTTCCACTCCGCGAAGAGCCGCTCCACCACGTCGACGATCCCCTCTATGCTCGCGTCGTCTTCATCGAAGGCCACGCCACCAGCGTGACTCGCCAACTTAACGCATTGCAGCGCGCCGGCGCCCTCCTCTCTCTTCCACATCTCTCCGGGTCCTACACATCCGGCGAACACGCACCAGGCGATGCGACCTCTCCCCCTGGTAACCCCGTCGCACTGATCACCATCATCGATCCGATCGAACGCCTGGCACTCGATCATCTTCCTCCGTCCGATGGCCTGGCACCCGATCTTGAACACCTCGATCGCCCCGCACCACGCATCGATCCCCACATCCTTGCCACTCTGCCTCGCCCCTTTTTACGCCCCCCCGCTGGCGAACTCATCCGACGCCACCTCGCCAGCGAACTGACTCAGCACACCACCGAAGTCGCTTCGCTACTCGACGTCTTCGGCAATGACATCGCCCCCCTTCTACGCACCCTGGCCCGTCGCGGCGAACTTCTGCTCGATCCCCGTACCGCCATCTCGCAGACCACCCGCACCTACGAAGAGCTTCTCTACGTCCGCGCCCTGGAATCCTCCCTCACCCCGGAGCACGCCACCACCGATGGCTCTCTGCCCTTCCCGGTCACTCAGGTCGAAGTTGCCTCCCCGCACCACGTCTGCCTGCGCGAGCGCACCACGCTGATCGAGCTCGGTCGCATCGACTCCCACAGCGCTCGCTTCCTCTACTACCCGGGCCGCATCTTTGAATCGATCCACGGCCGACACATCGTTGTCGCCTACGCCGACGACCAGGCAGCCCAGGGCGCATTCAACGTCGGCGACGTCATCGTCGAACCTTTCCTCGGCGATGACCGCACCTCCCCGATCCGACGCATTCACGTCGACCTCATCGCCGCCCCCGATGAGGGCTTTACCCCCGAGCGGCACTTTTTGGGCGAGCAGCCCCTGGGCCTGGCACACTTCCCGGTACAATGCCGCCTCCACCATCGCGCAACCCGACGCCTGGCACCCGACTCCGCCCGTATCCGCGAGCGCATCTACCCGCGCACCAACAACGAACAGCCCCCCAGAATGCGCACCCGTGCCTTAGGCCTCTTCCCCAACCTGGAGGCTGACGCCTCTCTGACCCTGGCCTCCGCGCGCCTGCTTGCAGCCGCCCTACGCGTGATTATCCCACTGGTCTACCGCGGCGCCGACAGTGCCATCACCACAGCGCTCAGCGTCGCCAATAGCACCCACGAGAGCAGCATCCCCCACGACCATCTCCTCGCCACCACCGACGCGATCTTCTTTATCGATCTTCACAGCGACGGGAACGGTGCCAGCCGATCGATCGAACGCGATGGCGTCTCCCTCTTGCTACGCCTGGCCTGGAACCTCTTGGCCAACCTCGCCTCCACCCACGCGCTACTCAACGCACACGACGACTGGGATGCCCCTCTCTCCGATGAAGAAGCCTCCAACGCCCTTCAAGGCGCGCTGAGCTGGCTTCAAGACCACATCCACGACGGCAATCGCTCATGAAGACCTCCCTCCTACTTCCCGTCTTCTCCGCGGCGTTCTGCCTTCTCGCCTGTGCACCACCCGAGGGGCCCCGGCAGCGTCCCGCACCCCGTCTCGACCTCTCCCAGATCTTTCCCCGGGCAGACGTCACGACACCTCCGGAAAGCGAACTCACCACCCGGGAGGAGCGCTTCCGTCAGCTGGCCGACGCTCCCGCTCCATCCCCGACTGCCCACTCGCGAATCCGCATTCCCCTGGGTGCCTCACTCTCGGGAGAAATCCCCCACGCCCCCGACTGGTCCTGGTCCCGGCGCGCCAACCTCACACTGATCTCTCACCAGAGCACCCCACTTCACCCCGATATTCTCATCCTGGCCCAACCCTACCCTCCCACACGCACTCAACGCCCCTCCCAGGCTCTTCGGAGCTTCATCGGAGAGATCATCCCCAACTCGTCCCCCCTCTCCATGGCGTCGCTCTCTAACAACCTTCCTCAACTCGCCACCGAACTGCAATCCCTGCAAAACTCCCTGACAGGCGGCCGCGGACTGGGCTTTACCCCCTCGCCAGACACCTTCTCCGGCTGGCGCACCATCGGCCAGAACACCTCCCACATTCACATACGCCTGGCCCACTACAGCGGCACGTGGACCTCCCAGCCCAATCTCCCGGTTGGCCTGACTCCCCAGCGTATTTCCTCTCTCTCATCTCAGCTCACCTCAAATCTCCCCGCAGGCCTCATCCCCGAAGATCATCTCAACGACACGCTCAACATACTCAATAATCTGTCCTCTACCGATCAAAACACCACCAACTCGGCTCGTCAGGCACCACGCCGCACCCCGGAGCCTGCCCGTCTCATCGTTGCCACCATCGAAGCATCGCCCTCGCAAGGCGTTCACCTGGCCATCCTCTGCTCCGGAACAACTCACTGCCCCCAAACTCCGCACATCACCCGCTTCTTCGAGAGCATCTCGTCCGCTGTACTCCCAACGTCCGCACCGGCGCTCCCCCTCCCTGAACACTCGCAACAACTCCAGGTTACCCTCCCTTAATACTTTACCCGACACGACCGGGTGCCAGGCCATCTGACACGAACGACCGGGTGCCAGGCCACCTGACACGAACGACCGGGTGCCAGGCCATCTGACACGAACGACCGGGTGCCAGGCCATCTGACACGAACGACCGGGTGCCAGGCCATCTGACACGAACGACCGGGTGCCAGGCCACCTGACACGAACGACCGGGTGCCAGGCCACCTGACACGACGGTGAGCTCCGGACGAATCCACTCCCAGTTAAAAAATCTCTTTCCCCACGCAAACCTACATCCCCCCACACGATAATAGTCCTACGACGTCTCTCATTCTCTTACCTTCAACCACGAGACCGACATGGGACGCCCTCTCCGCATCCAGGACCCCTCATACTGCTACTTCGTAACGAACCGCTGCTTCCAGGAGCGCTTCTTTCTCACCCCCACCCCCGAGATCAACGCTCTGATCCTGGGTTGGCTAGCTCGCTCGGCCAAACGCTACAACGTCAAAATCTTCTTCTTTCTCTTCATGAGTAATCACTTCCACATGGCTGTACGCGCCCCCCATGAAAACCTCCATAACTTCATGGGCTACTTCCAATGCAACCTGGCCCATGACGTCAACCGACTCCTCAAACGCACCGGCTCCCTATTCGAGCGCCGCTACAGCGCCGAGCCCATGCTCGACGGCGACGCTATGATGGCAAAGTGGCGCTACACCATGACCAACCCCGTTGAAGCCAACCTCGTCTCCCACGTCCGCTTCTGGCCCGGCGAATCGTCCTACCAGGCCCACCTGGACCAGACTCCCATCAGCGCGGTGTGGACCGACCGCGACAAACTACGTGCCATGCGCCGTCGCAAGAGTCACAACCCTGACGACGAAGTCCTGGCCGACCAGCACATCGAGCTTCATCTAGCCCCCCTGCCCTTTCTTGAAGACCACACCCCGGCCCAACGCGCTCGCTTCTTCAAGCGCTCACTGAGCGCCCACACCCGCGTGCTCACCAAACATCGCAACGAGCACGACCAAAAGGTCCTGGGCGCCCTCAACATCCGCACCCAGAGCCCTTTCGACCGTCCCAAAAACCCCACCCGCTCCCCGCGCCCCCTCTGCCACACCCGATGCACCATCCGGCGCAACACGTATCGCAAGCTCGTCCGAGAGGTCACCGAAGCCTACCGCGCCGCCAACGCGCTCTGGCGCGAGGGGCTTCTTCCCACGTTCCCCCCGGGAACCATTCCCCCCGGCTGGAGTTGCACAACCTCCGCCCCCGACATCACTCCACCCTACTCCTCCACGTCAGCCTCTTCCGTCCAGTAGACGAAGTTGCCTCGGTAAATCACCGCTTCGGTGTGGATCTGCCCGAAGTGATAGGTCAGATAGCGGTAATGCGGCACATCAAAACACGCCACATCGGCCCGAGCTCCGGCACGAAGCCCCCCGATATCTGTCCTTCTCAGCGCCTTGGCTGCCCCCGCAGTGATGGAGCGCAGAGCCTCGCCAGGAGTTAACTTATAGAGCGTACAACCCAGCATCAGAATCGTCCCCAGATCCTGCGTCATCGCACTCCCCGGGTTAAAGTCCGTTGCCAGCGCAACCTCACACCCCGCATTCAACAGAGCCCGCGCCGGTGCCAGGTGATCGAGCGTCCCCAGAAACAAATTCACCGCCGGCATCAACACCCCCACCACACCGGCCGCAGCCATCGCTTCGATGCCTTCCGGATTCACAAACTCCAGATGATCCGCACTCGACGCTCCGACCTTCGCCGCCACCATCGCCCCCCCCGCGTCAGTGATCTCATCGGCGTGAATTCGAGCTACCAGACCGTACTCCTGACCACACTTTAAAATGCGCTCTGCCTCCTCAGCACTGAACGCTCCCCGATCACAGAACACATCGCAATATGCCGCATACCCCCCTTTCGCCACCTTCGGGATCATCTCCTCACACACCAGGTCGACGTACGCCTCCCGGCGATCGCGATACTCAGCTGGCACCGCGTGCGCCCCCAGAAAACACCCCACCAGCTCACATGGCACTTCCTTCTGAGCCCGCTGCACCGCCTTCAGACACTTGATTTCATCGGCAGTCGTAAGTCCGTAACCACTCTTGACCTCCAACGTTGTCACCCCCTGACGTACCGACAAAAACGCCCGCCGCACCAGCGTATCGGTCAACTCCTGACTCGACGCCTGCCGTACGGCCTCCACGGTCGTCAATATCCCCCCCCCTTCTTCCAGCACTTCGACGTAGGGCTTTCCCGCATTACGCCAGGCAAACTCCTGAGAGCGCTCCCCGGCAAAGACGGCATGCGTATGACAATCAATCCAGCCGGGCATCGCTACAGCGGTCTCGAAAACATCAACCGCCTCACCCCGAGCTGCCTTCGGTCGCTCACTCCATGGTCCCACCCACGCGATCGTTTCATCCTCCACCAGCACGCAGCCATCTTCAATCAACCCAACGATGGCGTCGTCGCGCTCCTCGCCCCCGTCCCCATACTGCGATAGTTGCGCCACGTCCTGCGGCATCGTTAACAACTGCGCGGCCCGAATCACATATCCCATCCTCTATCCTCTCCTGCTTTCACCGTTCAAATCCGCAAACGACGCGCACAAGCGTCTCTCTCTCGACATCCCCGGCCATATACCACAGTCATGACTCGATGCGCCTCAGCGCTCGCCCTGGCAATACCCCCACATTCAACAATCGAACGCCTGGCACCCGTTCAACGCTCGAACACCCGATGATCGAGCGCCTGGCACCCAACCCATCACACTTCAAAAGGATCGAATGCCTGGCACCCCTTCCCCCCATCGCCCCGTATGACGTCTATCCCCCCACACCCCACCCTGCATTGCCCACATCACTCCGTGATCCCAGGAATCCGCACCCCGCGTTCCCGAGCAACCTCTCTGGCCCGCTCATACCCCGCATCCGCATGCCGCACCACCCCCATCCCCGGATCACTCGTCAACACCCGCTCCAGCCTGCGAGCCGCAGCCTCGCTACCATCGGCCACAATCACCTGACCGGCGTGCAGGCTATACCCCATGCCCACTCCTCCTCCGTGGTGAAAACTCACCCAACTGGCCCCGTTGACCGCATTGACCAGCGCGTTGAGAATCGGCCAGTCCGCCACCGCATCACTCCCATCCTTCATCGCCTCCGTCTCCCTGTTCGGGCTCGCCACACTTCCCGAATCCAGGTGATCGCGGCCGATGACGATCGGCGCCTTTAACTCCCCGCTCGCCACCATCTCATTGAACTTCAATCCAGCTCTGGCCCGCTCCCCGTAGCCGAGCCAGCAAATCCTGGCTGGCAGCCCCTGAAACGCCACCCGTTCTTGCGCCAGATCCAGCCACCGATGCAACGACGCTTTCTCCGGAAACAGCTCCTTGAGCGCTGCATCGGTCTTAAAAATATCCTCCTCATCCCCCGAGAGCGCCACCCAACGAAACGGCCCACTTCCCTCACAGAAAAGCGGCCTGATAAACGCTGGCACAAACCCCGGAAAATCAAACGCGCGCTCCACCCCCTCCTCAAAGGCCTCCTGGCGAATATTATTGCCGTAATCAAACACCACCGACCCGGCATCCATAAACGCCACCATCGCTGAGACATGCCGCGCCATCGACGCCTTCGACGCCGATACATAACCCTGCGGATCGCGCTCCCGAAGCGCCTCCGCCTCCTCCAGGCTCATCCCGGCCGGCACATACCCGTTAAGCGGATCATGCGCGCTGGTCTGATCGGTCACCACATCAGGCACCACACCGCGCTTTAGCAGCCCCTCATAGACATCCACAGCATTAGCCACCACCCCCACACTCAACGCCTCTCCGGCATCTCTGGCCTCGAGTACCCACGAAAGTGCCTCATCGAGATCCTCGCTTACCCGGTCCACATAACGCGTCTCCACGCGCCGCTGGGCACGTCGCGCATCGACCTCAGCCACCAGACAAGCCGCCCCATTCATCGTCGCCGCAAGCGGCTGCGCCCCGCCCATCCCGCCCAGGCCTGCCGTCAACACAAGCCGCCCCTTAAGATCCCCGCCAAACTTCTGCCGCGCTGCCTCCGCAAAAGTCTCATAGGTCCCCTGTAAGATCCCCTGTGTCCCGATGTAAATCCAGCTCCCCGCCGTCATCTGGCCGTACATCATCAGCCCCTGCCGCTCCAACTCCCGAAAATGCTCCCAGGTCGCCCATTTCCCCACGAGATTGGAGTTCGCAATCAACACCCGCGGCGCATCCGCATGCGTACGAAACACCGCTACGGGCTTACCGGACTGTACGAGCAACGTCTCATCCTCTTCCAATCCCCGCAGCGTCGATACAATCCGATCGAAACTCTCCCAGGACCTCACCGCCCGACCACTCCCGCCGTACACCACAAGCCGGTCCGGATCTTCGGCAACCTCCGGATCGAGGTTGTTCATCAACATCCTCAACGCGGCTTCCTGCACCCACCCCTTGCAGCTCAGCTCGACTCCTCGTGGCGCGCGTACAGTCCTGGGCTTCGACATCCTCTACCTCGTGCTCGAGTCTATTTCACTTCGTTGTTCCGGTTCGCAATCTGCTCCTCGCCACTACCACATTCCACCCGCTATCGACCACATCCCCGCTGCGGCCAGCTTTATGCGAACGCCTGGCACCAGGACAGAGCGAACGCCTGGCACCAGGACAGAGCGAACGCCTGGCACCCGGTCACACTCAACGGCAGTTCGATCGAACGCCTGGCACCCGGTCACACTCAACGGCAGTTCGATCGAACGCCTGGCACCCGGTCACACTCAACGCTCCACATCCCGAAACGTGAACAAAATATTCACATTGATCGTCCCACTCTCCCCCTGCACTCCCGGGTAATTCCCACGCTCCAACGCCTGACGCGCGCACCGCTCCACCTGCGAATCTCCCACATCACTGTGCATTTGCATCGCCTCTCTAACCTTCCCATCCTGCCCCACAGTCAACTGCACAATCTGCCGACCACTTCCCGCGTACGCATTGCCTCGCAGCCGACTCGCATAACACTGACCGATGCGATCGCCGATCGCCCGCACCGCTTCCTGCGCCGCCGCCGCATCTTCAAATCCATTGGCATACACGCTCGCCAGATCTGCAAAAGGCACGCGACGATAGCTCGATGCATCCGCGCTGAAATCGCGTACACGCACCTCGCCCTCCACCTTATCGACCACATAGATCCGCGCCGAGGTGACCGCCACAACACTCACCCCACCTTGCTCACCAAGCTGCTTGACCAGCGCTGCCTCAACCTCACCGCCTCGCAGAGCGACCTCGGCCAGCGGCGCCTCCTCCCCCGCAACTCCGACGATCTTCAAACTTCCTTCGCCCACCACCACGCGCTCTTCGGCTTTTCCGTCCCCATCAAAGTCAAAACGCTCTTCCCCTTTCAACACAGCATCCGATGCCGCAACGGCCTCATTGAGCTCCGGCGCCTCCCCGCTCATTCCCGCCTCCCCGGGCTCTGCGGTGAGCAACTCTCCGCTATCCGATATCCGGATAAACGCATCCCGGCCCCGCAACTTGCACTCAAAGTCCATCTTCACATTTCCCGTCACATCCTCGACCTGGCACCACTCCAGCGCACGCCCCGGCTGAACCCCCCAGGCAAACTGACCGTCTCCCGTAAACGCCCGTAACTCATTGCGATTCACGCACCCCACATCAAGGCCACGACTGGCCGTAATATCGGCCACAATCAGCTGCTCACAGCCCCCTTCAATCTCAAACACAGGCTCCCCGTTAGCCCGAAGCACAAAACTTGGCCTCCCCGCCCCCACAATCTCGGGCTTGCCATCCCCGAGCATGTCGACAAGACGCAGCCCCGGATCGCGCTCCCCGCTGTTGGCGCGCCAGTCAAAGGCTCGCATCGGCGCACCATCCTTACCCAGAAGCACCACCCCCTCTCCCGCGTTCACCAGCACCGGCGCCTCCGCATCCGGCCAGTCGTACACAGCGCTCTCGGCTGCGGACATCGCCGGAACCATCACCATCCCCAACAGACTCACCAACGCCGTTTTCAACTTCATCTCTATCCTCTCGTCTCTCAGTTCAGACACAACCCGAGCCTCTCCCTCGGGCATATAAATCAGTAACCCCCCGGTCAAAACGCTTCAACCCATGGGCCGTCTTCCATCTGACGTTCTCATCCCACCCCATGGCACATCATAAAATCCGCCTGGCACCCCTACGCTCGAACGCCTGGCACCCTTACGCTCGAACGCCTGGCACCCTTACGCTCGGACGCCTGGCACCCCTACGCTCGGACGCCTGGCACCCCTACGCTCGAACGCCTGGCACCCTTACGCTCGGGTATCCCCCCTCGCACTCCTTAAACTCCCCCAACCACAAGCCCCCAACCACTACTGCATTCGCTCCTCCAACAGAGCGCGCAATGCCTTGACCCGCTCCGGTCGCTCCCGCGCCAGGTTGTTCTGCTCTCCCGGATCCACGCTCAGATCAAAATACTCTTCCAGCCCCAGCGTGAAGTTCACGATCAACTTCTCATCGCCCAGCATCACCGCCCGATGGTGCTCTTTCCAGTTCGTATAGGGCAACAGCTCCGAAAACACCGCACGCTCCGGTACCTCCGCACGCCCCAGCATCACATCGGTCATGCTCCGCCCTCCGAACTCGGTGGGAATCGTCAGTCCGAAGAGATCGACCACCGTCGGTGCCACATCGATGATCGAGACCGGCCCCTCCACCTGGCGCCCGAACCACCCGGGCACCCGCACCAGGAGCGGCACCTTGATCACCGGATTATAGAGCGTCTGACCGTGAAAGTAGTGCCCGTGCTCATTAAACGCCTCCCCGTGATCGCTGGTCAGCACGATCACCACCTCGTCATAGAGCCCCTCTTCTTTTAACTTGTCGATCACCCGGCCCACGTACGCATCGGTAAACGCAATCTCCGAGTCATAATTGTTAATATGACGCTCCCGCGTCGTCTCTCCTCGCCCGAAATCGTACTCCTTATGACCGATCCAGCGCGCGTGTGGCTCAAAAAAGTGCACAAAGAGCGAGAAGGGCTCCGCCTCATCCCCTTTCTCTCGACGCTCCTTACCGAGCTGCTCGATCACAGGCTCCAAACGCTCCCAGGTGCGCGGCGCAGCGATGTCATCGTTGGACTCCGCAATCGAAAGCGCCCCCTCATTATCCCAGCGCTCAAAGCCCTGATGCACATTGCGCCGTTCATCAAAGTAGAAATGACTCGAAAACGCCTGGTTGCGCCAGCCTCCGGCCTCCAGCACTTCGAACATCCCCACATTCTCCGGGCGCACCCGCGGGTAATTATACTGCGCCCCCCACCACATCATCTCGCTGGCATAGTTGCTAAACAGAAGCGGCGGCACAGAGCGCGGCGTATGCGGCGAGGTGGCGTACGCATCTAAAAAGACAGTGGCGTCTTCAGCAAGGGCATCGATCCGGGGCGTCGTCGGACGCTCGTATCCGGCATATCCCATATGATCCTGGCGCAACGTATCGACCAGAATCATCACCAGATTCTTTGGCGGCTCCGGGATCGCCTCAAACCGGTCGTTCTGCGCCTTATCCCCGGCAGCCACCGCCAGTTGCACTGCGCGCCGTGCCGGGTGCTCCGCTGAAGTTAGCGCGACCACCGCCCTTTCATCCGCGCATTCCTCACCCTCCTCACAATCTCCAAACGCAAACGCGTCCCCCCCCTGGCTGCCCACATCCACCAGGCGCGGCGCGATCATCGAAACCAGCGGCGCATCGCGCAGCGTCGCCTGCCGCATCGCCGCACTCGACAACGCCCAACCGGGTGCCAGGGCACCACACACAAACGCCAGCACCACCCCGACGGCCGGCACACCCCAGCGCCAACCCTTGCTTACCAGTGGCACCTTCACCATCGCCCACATAACCACGGGCACCAGCGCCACGCCGGCCACCCCCATCTGCAACGTCGCGCTATCCCAAACGCTGAGGCCCGCTGCCCACCGGTAACCCACCACCAGCGTTCCCACAGCCCCCAATCCGTAAACACCAGCCACAAGACGGGTCCAGGCACCACGCATCCCCAGCCGCTGCAACAGCCAGAGGATCCCGCCGTACACCAGCGGTGATACCACCAACGCCCCGGCGGCCAGGCCCGCAGACGCCAGTCCTAAGCCCAGCGCCTGAAACGACACCCGCACCATCTTCGAGGTCACAATAAGATGCGTGCCCAGCACCCCACCACCGATCATCGCCAGCATCACCGGAGCGCTCAGCAGCACGGCGGCCACCCGACGATCCACCTCCCCTCGCTCCAGCGCCTCACTCAAAGGCCACAAACCCATGCGCCGGCACACGCCCAGGGCAATCGCCACCACCACCCCCAGCGCCGCGCCGTAGAGCACCTGCCACATCCCCAGCAGGCCATACGCCGCCATCACATAACTCGCGCCCAGCCCCTCAACGTCTCCCCACACCGCCGCTGCACTCCACAACGCCAGTACCGCCCCGACAACCACCCCCGCACGCACACCCTCGACTACCGCTCGTATGGCCACTCGCCACTCCTTTCGTCTCGTCTTACTCCCCGTCGCTGCGCATATCTGAGCGCACCGACATCCGCGAACCCGAAGTTCACCGTCGCCAAGGCTGCCATGAATGTGGGACGCTTAAAATAAAAAATCCCGAGCCGGAGCTCGGGATTCCGCTCGCTTTGCGAGCTTAAAATATGTGTGCCCCCGGAGGAGAGAGACTAGCCATAGGACAAGCACCTGACTAACGGCCTGGGGGGAGTGCATGCCGACCGTCCTCCGTAGGACACAGTGGGTACTATAAGTCTGATTAAATAGGCGTCAACTACTTTTCCAAAAAAAGTTTCTCATCCACAGGCTTTTTCCCGGTTTCAGGCATTCGTTTCTTAGCATTTCCCGATGCATAGGTGTCAGGCACCCGTTCCTGGCCCCCCCCTCTCGGTGCCAGCCCCTCTCGGTGCCAGCCCTTCGATCGTTTTCGTTCCACCGATAAACGGGTGCCAGGCACGCGATCCTTTCCCATCCCGCGCGATCGCCTCCCCGCTTCTCATACCCCCATCACGGCCTGCTGGGTCGCCTGGCACCCTCCCCAACCCTCATCTCTGGTGGGTCACTGACGGCGACCGAACAATCCCGGCTCGGCCTCGATCGTCTCCCTCAACCTCCGATCAGCCTCCAACACCCCCACATAATCCGGTGGCCCCTCCCACCCTCGCGTCGCCCCGCCTCCTCCGCCCCGCGGTGCCAACGCTCTCACCCTCCCAAGCAAACGCTCCACAAACCCCGCCGGCAACCCTCCCACCGCCTCACTCTCGTGCGCATCCTCCGAGAGACGCTCGATCGCCTCTGCCCCCAGATGCCGTCGACGAATCAGATCCTGAAACGAATTCGCCAGCTCCACCACCCCGTAGCCATGCTCCCGCAACAGCCCGGCCGCTACCCGCAACACCGGCTCCAACGTCAAACTCTCATCGGCATAAAGCACCAACGCGGCCTGAAAATAATTGGTGATCGGTACCACCCGGGGCCCGTACACCCAGAAACGGCCCGGCGCACTATGCCGATCCAGGTGAATAAAAATCCGCCCCACATTCCCGTCGATCCGCATCCGCGCATAGCGCTCCAGAATCGAGGCCCGCGTCGTGCTGTAGACCCCCGCCCGATCCAGAATCTCAAACAATCCGTCGCGATCGACTTTCCCCCCGGCCAGATCGGCATAAAGCGAATAGATAAATGCGTCCTGCTCCGCATCATCCCCAAATAAGGTCTCAGGCGCCGAAGGGCCTCCCTCCCGAACCTTCAGAAGACTGTCCAGCTTATAGCCCACCTGCCCCCGCACCGCCCGAAAGCGCCCCTTTAGAATATTTTGCAGCGTCGGCTTGAGAACAAACACATCGGGTCGAATCCCATCGAGTTCAAACTTCCTCTCGAGCTTCGGCCGCATCTGCGAGGGACTCCCGCTGATAAAGGTCACCAACGCGCGACTTCCATCATTCTGATGGGTCAACTCCTTGAGCAAGGTCACCACACCGGGCACGTTGACCTTTTCCTCCGGGGTCTGCAGCGCCGTGCGAATCAGATCCCGCCACGTGTCAAAATCCGTACGCAGATACGTCTTATCCAGATCCCACCGATAGATGTGGCGTACCATCAACTCCGACACGTCCCTCTCCCCTCAACCCTGACTCATACCGGTGTCCAGAGCCTCGGCAATCGCCGCTGGCAACTCCGCGCGTACATTCTTGATCGCAAGGCGCAACGCATTGCCCACCGCCCGTCGTCCCGAACGCGGATGGCACAAGATCACCACCTTCTCCAACCCCAGAAGCGGCGCCCCGCCGTAAGCCTCAAAATCGGTGAGTTGTTTGATTTTCTGAAGTCCGCCACTCAACAACTTCAATCCCATCCGCCACGCCACGCGCTCATGGTAGGCCGCGCGTGCCAGATCAAAGGCCGCCTCACTGACCCCCTCCAGGATCTTAATGGCCACATCCCCCACAAATCCCTCACAGACCACCACATCAGCAAGCCCGCGCGGGATCTCGTGCCCCTCGATATTGCCATAAAAATGAATCGCATCATGGCGACTCAACAATTCATGCGCCCGCACCACTTCCGGCGTCCCCATCGTACTCTCGCGGCTGTTCGACAAAAGCGCCACCCGCGGCCGCTCATTACGACTGACAATCCGCGCATACGCCGAGCCCATCAAGCCAAACCCCAGTAATTCCTCGGGCCTGGCCCTCAGACTCGCCCCCACATCCAGAATCAAGCTAAAAGGATCATCCGTCTCCCCCCGCACCCTGGGCGTCGGATACACGCTCGCCAGCGCCGCTCGCCCCAGCCCCCCTACCAGCCCGAAATGACGCGTCGCCGCCAGCACCGCCGCCCCCGGATGCCCCGCCGATACCAGCGCATCGGCCTCTCCAGCCTTGACCAGAGCACAGGCCTGCACGATCGAGGAGTCCGAACGCGCCTCCAACGCCACCTGCGCCCGCTCCCCCATCCCGATGACCGTAGGCGCATGATAGAGCTGAATCCGCTCCGAGTTATGATCCAACTCAAAGAGCGCTTCTGTCATCGCGATCTCATCGCCCACCAGCAAAAAGTTCACCCCCTGACCCACTCCTCCCCTCAGGCTCGCCTCAGCCACCGCCGCGACAAGCGCCGCCGGCGCATGATCCCCCCCCATCGCATCAACCGCGATCGTTATCGACTCTCTGCTCCTCACGATCCTCGCCACTCCCGCTGACCCACGCCACCTAAACTCACTCGAACTCACCCACCCTAACACATACGCGTTCGCCTGGCACCGCGACGTGCCCCCCCACCACTCATGATCGAACGCCTGGCACCCGATCTTCTCAACCATGATCGAACGCCTGGCACCCGATCTTCTCAATCGTGATCGAACGCCTGGCACCCGATCTTCTCAACCATGATCGAACGCCTGGCACCCGATCTTCTCAACCATGATCGAACGCCTGGCACCCGATCTTCTCAACCATGATCGAACGCCTGGCACCCGATCTTCTCAATCATGATCGAACGCCTGGCACCCGTACATCCCCGATCAGGGACGCAACTCCAACTGCGTCATCACCTGCTCCCCATGCACGTTGAAATCGATCACGTTAAAGCGCAACGCGTTGGCAAACCCTCCCGGATTCCCCAGCTGGTGCGTCCCCAGCGCGTAGTCCACCGGCATCACATCGTGCTTATGACCATGCAGAATCAGTGAATACGGATCGATCAGGTCAATCGCCTCGATCAACTCATCCGCGCCATCGGCCGGCTCCATCAAGCCTCCAAATGACTTCGTCGCGCTGCGCGGATGCCAGTCCGAGCTGATATGATGGTGCAACAACGTCACCAGCCGTCGCCCCTCCACCTGAGCCCGGTGCCGCTCAATCCAGTCCAGAGCCTCCGGATAGATCCGCCCCACCGTGTTCGGCAACCACCGCTCCAGATAATGTCGGTCATCCACCGGATCCCGATTGCTGTCCAACGCCAGCAACGCCACGCCACCCGGCAGCTCCTTGAGCATCGGCTCACGCGGTGTCACCACCGGAAAAAAGTGCTCCATCGGCTCACTGGGATAACTCTCATAGATATTAAAACGGTCGTGATTTCCCGGAATCACCGTCAGCCGGTCCTCCCCCCACCACCCGGTCACCTCCAGCGCCGCACGCACATCCAAAAACTCCTCCGCCAGCCCGCAGTGCACCAGATCGCCTGTGATCACCAGGTGGTCCACCCCCAGCCGATGCAGCCCCACCAGCGTCTTGCGCACAAGCCCGTTGTAGAGCTTGCGCGCCGAGCGATAATGATGCCCCACCTCATTGGAGATCGCCGAGATCTCATGCGAGATGTTCTGCAACGAGACATGCGGCGAGATCAGATCGCGGAGTCGACTGACCAGCTCCACCTCCCCGGGCACATGCAGATCGGTGAGCTGCGCCAGCCTCAAGATCGTATTCTCCGGACGGCGCAGATCCCGCGGCCGCGTCTTATCCGTGCAGTCAATCCATTTGAATATTGCTCCCGGCATGCTCATGCCTGGCCCTCGACGCTTTGCTTACAGGTTATCCCCCTCCTCCGATCCGCTCACAACGATCTCAGCCTGCCAGACTCTCCGAGTCTTCTTCCAGACCGATATGGCGCACCCACTCCGGATACTTTCGCTCCAGAAAACGATCGGTCAACACCGCCTGCGCCGCCTCACACAGATCGTAGATCAGGGCCACATTGAGCGACGCTCCCAGCAGCGCCCCCACCACCGGCAACGCCCGCGACGGTGCAGCCTCCACCGCCCGTCGCTGCAAATTGCGCGTCACCGCCCTCTTGGCCATCTCGCCGGCCTGCTGCGCCGCGCGGGCTCCCAGCTGCCGCTCCACTACCTGCGCAAGACCCCGGCCCGCCAGCTGTGTCAGCCCCCCGTGCGCCACCGCCCCCACCATCAGGGTCTTGCGCAACACGTACTCATTGAGGTTCTGCCTTACCAGCATCGGCTCCACCGCCGAGGGCCGACTCCCGCCGAGCGCCACCGCCAGAATCTCCATCGGAAGATCCTTATGCTCACGCGGATCAAACCCGAAATACCAGCAAAAGCGGCTTGAGATGTCGGCCGCAATCGACAACAGCACCGGCACATCGGCCAGCGAGAGCATCCCCCAGCTAAAGGGGGCCAGGCCACCGAAAACCCCGCCGCTGACCGCCCCCAGAAGCAACCTCTGCTTGCGTCGGCGCCGCAACATCCCGAACACACGCTCCACCGGCAACTCCGCGATGGCCTCAAAATCGACCACCTCCACACCGGCCTCGACAAACTCCTCCACAACCTCCTGCCGAAGATCCTGGGCTGCCACATGCGCCTCAAAGCGCTCCATCCCCCGCTCCACGGCCCCGCGTACAAGCCCGATCTCGCTTAACCCGCTCCCCAGCCACTCCACCGGCGTAAACACCCGCTGCACCAGCCGATGCACCCGGTTGGGATCAAGGCGACGCTGCACAAAATACTTCACCCGCGCAGCCGCATGCTTGTCGGCATGCGACATCGTTACCCCGTCAAACTTACAGGTCAGCTGGTCAAACGCCCGCTCATAGTCGCTGACCACCAGATACATCGACAGATCATCCTCCCCCGCGTACGGATTACGCAACCAGTTCACACGCCCCCCCGCCCGACGCACAAGCTGAACCGCGTGGCTATCCAACGCCAGGTTATGCACATACAACCCGATCAACTCCTCTTCGAGCCGATCCAGAGCGTCGCAAAGCCCCAGGTCTTCAACCGCCAGTCGAACCCGGTAGGCCCTGGAGCCCACCCCACGACGTCGCCGTCCTCGCCGCGCCGCCATCAGCTCCAGAAGCCGCTGCGCCCGGGCCGGATTGTAGCGCGCCGTGCGCCCTACCTCCGCAAAAAGCCAGGTCTGCGCCGTGCTCCCCTCCCGCCACAGACTCCCAAGCCAGCTCTCATAAAGCGTCTCCAGCCGACTGTAATCCGCGTCAAACGCCCGCCGGCTCAAATACGCCCGCAACCGCTCCTGACGCTGCGGATCGTCCACGCTCAAGCGCACCGCCGCCTCCAGCGGCCGCTCCAGCCACGCAAAGCTCAGCTGCCCTTTGAGCGTCGCGTCCGCCATCACCTGCAACCACGCCTCCCGCTCCCTGGGCTGAACCTCCGCGGCCTGATCACACGCTTTGACCAGGTTCTCCACCGTCGGAGAATGACGCCGCCCCTTTAAGCGCAGCACCATCAGCGCGCTCAACAACGCTCCCAGCTCCCAGTACGACCCCTTAAGGCAGAGCTCCACAAGCTCCATCAATCCTCGTCCCCCGCCCTCTTCCTTTCCTCCACGTTCGCGGCGCTCATCGCGCTCAAAAACCACCACCACCTCATAGAGCCAGGCCAACTCATCGGGTAGCGCCCGCCCCAGAAGCCGCGCACGAGCCTCCTCAAGCAGCGCCTCCCGCTTGCTATGACGCCAGATCGCCAGCGTCGCCAGCGCTGCCATCGGATGCAGATACGTGCGATGCGGGCTCATCGTACGCCCGATCATCGCCAGCGCCTCTTCCCCTCGCTCACTTAACTCCCCGTACCCCTTCGCCGAGAGCACATCCCACAGGGGCTCACTGACCAGCGTCTTCTGACGACGCCACACCCGAGAGTACCCCAGCGTCTGCGCCATCCAGGCCGTTAAAACCTCCCGACGCCGATCCGGTGCATCCGAGAGTTGCTCGGCCACCACCGCCAGAATCTCATCGATCGGACGTCTGGAGAGCGCCTCCCATAACGCCTTAAAATCATCGAGCGGAAGCCCCACCGCCTGAGCCTCCTCCTCCAGCGCCTCCACCCCACGGGTCTCCGAGCCCGGAGACACCTCCAAGGCCCCGGCCCCGGCCAACTCCTCGCTCTCAGGCTTCACAAACATCGGGCTCATCGGGCCAACCCCATCGTAGAAGTGCTCTCAACCATCGACTCACCTACCGCGCATCGGTCGCGCCGCGGCGTTCTCACCCTAACACGCCGGCGCGGCGAGTTGTTCAACCCTTGCCCTCTCCCCCGAAATTTGAAGTCGCTCTCCCTGCCCCTCACACCACGACAAAGCTACACGCTGTGCGCTCCCTGACCAGCGCTCACACCAGAGATCGAACGCCTGGCACCCGAGCGCCTTCATGAGCCAAAGTCCTCGTTCGAACGCCTGGCACCCTCACATATCCGCGTTCGACCAACCAGGATCGAACGCCTGGCACCCGATCGCCTTCTCAAGGGTTCACAAAGTCCACCGTATAGTGCCCTCTCCCCCGCGTGCGCAGCGTACGACCACCCGCATCCACCTCCAGCGCATACTCCCCGTGGATGTTATACTGCCACGGCTTACTTAACGCCGAAGCCACCAGCCGGGCCGCCCGACCGTAGCTCGCCAGCAAGTCCTTCTTCTCCATCCGATCGCCGCGCATCACAAAACGCATCTGCCCCTGGCCGCTCTCCCCCTCCAGCTGCACCGCGTGCGGCACCTGATAACCCGTCTCTCCATCGCCCCTTACATTGCCCGGGCGCAGCTGCGCATCAGCATCACTGAACACAATACGCTCCCCAACACCCACCATCGCCCAGGTCAACGTGCGCCCCCCGAACTTCTCGCTCAGCTCGATCTCCCGCCAGATCACGAACACATCGTCGTTATAATCCCGAAAGCGCGAAAACCGCTTCGCCAGCTCATAAGGCGCCACATTCGTCGCCACATGATCAGCATAACCGGCCCGAGATGCCCGCACCGTGTGCCACTCTCCATCGATCTGCACCCGTCCCTCCACATCCGCTCGCGGAGAAATCAGCGTAAAGCGGTAATAGTCCTCCCCCTGCCGAATCTGTCCGCTGCCCGGTCGCCACATCGGCATCGTGTTGCGAAACGTCAACTCGACCTTCACATCCCCGTCATGGCGAAGCACAAAGGCATCATCGCCCTGAGCCTCCACCTGAGTTTTGGCAATATCGAGCGCGAAACGATCCTCGGCCGTCGTCCAATCCCCCCGACTGACCCGCTCCCCGTACTCGTAGCGCTCCTGCCCCGGCAGGCGAACCCGTACCTGCGCCGCCCCATAGCCGCTGCGAATCCCCAGGTTCGAGATCGTAAAATCCATCCCGATATGCCCCCCGCCCTCCAGATCCACCGAGAATCCGTAACGCTCCGAATACGCCTGCCCCGAACTCATCCGCGGAATCAAATCCCGCATCGACACCTGTCGCGCTGCCGCCCCCTCACTCCACCCCTGCACCTGAGCGCTCGCCAGGACCGGCACCACGCTGAGCGCACACGCCATCATCAGCCCCATCATCAATGCCGCAGTCCGTCTCTGTCGCATTCTGGCTCCTCAGGCCACATCGTGGCGCTTTATATCTCAGCTCATGTTCACACACATCATTCGACGCGAGTCCCCGGCAGGCATTCATTCTAACACCAGAGACACATCACCGGGCCCCCACTTTCAACCTATGTTCGAACGCCTGGCACCCGTACGTCTCAGGCTTCTTCCTCATGTTCGAACGCCTGGCACCCGCACTTCTCAGACGTCTTCCTCATGCTCGAATGCCTGGCACCCATACGTCTCAGACGTCTTCCTCATGTTCGAACGCCTGGCACCCATACGTCTCAGACGTCTTCCTCATGTTCGAACGCCTGACACCCGGGCACCAGCCCCCGAGTCGAACATGTTCTGCCCGGCATCCGCCCAGGCTACTTCACCGCCGACACCCACCCCCATCCCCGCTGCTCGGCAATCCACAAAAACGCCGGCATCACCAGAATCGTTGCCAAAAACGCCGACGCGATTCCCACAATCGCCAGATACCCCAGCGACTGCAGCCCCGCGTAATTTGTCACCGCAAGCCCCCCAAACCCGATCATCGACGTCACTGTCGTCATCCCAATCGCCGAGCCCACGTGATCGATCACGCTCACCAGCCGGCCTCGTCCCTCCTCCAGATAACGGTGGTAAAAATGCACCCCGTCATCCACCCCGATCCCGATGATCACCGGCAAGATCACCACGTTGAAGAAGTCGAGCTTGATCCCGAACCACCCACAGAACCCGAACATCCACAACGCCCCGACGATCAGCGGGCTCAGCGAGACCACCGCCCGCAACGGACTGCGGAAAAAGAAACTCAGAATCAGCAGCACAATCACAAGCGCGATCCCCAGCATCCGCGCCCCGTCCTCCTTAATCTCATCGAGCATCGCCGTATAAATATACGACTGGCTGGCCACCCGCACATCCATCCCCTCCAGATCGGTGGCCGACTCCACCTCCCCGAGAAAACGCCGCGCCTGCTCCCCGACCATGTGATCAATACGTTCATTGACGTAGATGAGATACTCGTAGGCAAACGCCTCCCCCTCTGCCGGCGCTTTGGCCTCCGGGCCCGCCTCTCGAAACAACCTCTTGGTCCACTCCGGAAGATCCTCGATCCCGATCGCTTCCACCTCCAGACCCTCGCGCATCTCATCGATGCGCTCACGCTGGCTCCCACTCAAAAAACTCAAATCATCATCCAGCGTCGCCCTGATCGCCTCGATCACCTCCAGGCGCTCAGCCTGCTCCTCGTCACTGCCCGGCAAAAACGCATAGATCGACGCCACCGAACTCACCGTCTCAAGCTCTCCGGCTTCCTGACGGGCCTGCAAATGATCATAAAGACGGCGAGCGTCCGCAGCCTCATCCACCAGCAGAAGCGTCGGCGTAGAGGACTGCTGCCCCTTGAGCGCGCTCGTATACTTCGCCCCGGTGCTCAGCTGCTTGCGCTCGGCCACATAGCTCTCCGGATCCGCCTGCTGACGAACGTCCACCGCCCGCCCCTGCACCGCCCGCGCGAGTTGCCGCCCCATCGCCCGAGCCTGTTGCTCGGCCACGTCTTTCGCATCGGGCTCGCCACGCTCCCAGGGCATGATCACCTGCCCCACACGCCGAAAGTTCTCCTCGAATCGCACCTGCCCCACCTGCGTGAGCGCCCAGATGCTGATCAGCGCCGCCGCAAACAACGACGCCGGTGCAAGCCGCAGCAACCGCCCCCGTCGCACCGCCCTTTCAATCGTTCGCTCCCCCTCTACCACCTTCGGTTGATGCGGCCAGAGACGCTGAAACACAAGAATCATCGCGGGCATCGTGACCACCATCGCCACCACCGTCATCAACACCCCGGCTGCCGCCACCTGCCCGAACTGACTCAACCCCCGAAACTGCGCAAACGAGAGCACCACAAAGGTCGCAAACGTCGTCGACGCCCCCATCACCGTCGCCCGCCCCACCGAGTTATAACACGCCCACAACGCTTCAACCGGCTCTCTACCCTCGGCGCGTTCCCGATCGTAGCCGTTGAGCAAATGGATCGAAAAATCGATCCCCAGCCCCAGCAAGATCGCAAAGATAAAGACCGTCACCGTCGTCAGCTCACCGTGGGCCACAAACGCCAGCGCCAGCGTCCACAACACCCCCATCACCAACGGCCCCAGCACCAGCACCACCGCCCGCACTCGCCGAAAATACAGCGCGATCACCAGAAACAACCCCAGCAGCGTAAACAACGCCGAGGTCTGAATATCCCCCACAATCGAAGTATACTCGCTCTGACGCGAAACCAGCCCTCCCCCGTACTCCAGTTCCATCTCCGGATGATAGCTCGCCGGATCAAGCGACTCACCAAGCTCCCGCACCCGATCCAGCAGCCTGTTCGTCGCCGCCAGATCTGTCGACGTCTCCACAAATCGCACCACGATCGTCAGCGAATACCCGTCATCACTCATCAGGTATTCTTTGTAGCTCTGATGCGCCAGATCCTCGTAGCGCTCCTCGATATCCGAGGTATCGATCAACGAATCACTGCGCTCCTTTCGCCCTCCCAACGGCACAAAAAGCGGGTTCTGCGCTCGCTTCTCCTCGCGAATCCGCCGCTTAATCCTGGTGTGCAACTCCTCCAGATCCTCCGTCTCCATATAGAGCAGGCGGTTCTTCTCAAAAAACGCCTTATCATTATGGTAATGCGCCAGAGCGATCTGCGGCTGCTCCCGCAACCGCTGCGCATACGCCTCGGCAAACGCCAGGTTCGCCTCCCGATCCGGCGAATCGATCACCACAAAAAGCGACGACCCCGACCCCACCCGATCGCCAACCTCCTCCATCGCCAGCGCAGCCTCCGAGGTGCTGGGCAAAAGCGCCCGGAAGTCGCTGTTGATGTTCCAGCGGCTGGCGATCACCGCGATCGACAACAACGTCACCACCACGCTCGCGGCCACCACCCAACCGGCCCTGCGACCCACCCACTCACGCATAAAGCGTTCTGCCAACCGCACCGCACCGCTCGCCATCGTCTTGTCTCCAGACCACCAAATCCGTTTCACTCACGTCGCGCCCTCTCCAGCCGCGCCTCACAGCCACCTTGCTCTCATCACAAAGCGTGCTATGAGTGCCCTCGGAGTATCGCACCATGACCCAAAACACCACATCTTCTGCCTCGCTCAACGCCTGCGTCATGCTCGACGCCCGCTACCTCAACGGGCGTCATAGCGGCATTGGACGCTACACCCTGCGCCTCGTCGAGGAGCTCCTAGCTCAGGACGATACCCTGCGCCTGCGCCTGCTGACACACCCCAACAACCCCGCCCCCCTTTCCCATCCCAGGGTGCAATGCCAGACGTTTGATGCCGCCCCGAATTCACTCACCACACGACTTCGCCTGGCGCGCTCGATCGACTTTCGCGGCATCGATCTTTTCCATTCCCCCTTTAATATCCTGCCCGCCGATCTCCCGGTGCCCGCAATCTTTACGCTCCACGACA
This sequence comes from Lujinxingia sediminis, assembly GCF_004005565.1. NCBI lineage: Bacteria > Deltaproteobacteria > Bradymonadales > Lujinxingiaceae > Lujinxingia > Lujinxingia sediminis. The sequence continues at coordinate 517,031 of NZ_SADD01000002.1, forward strand.
TCATGTGGCTGCTCAACCCCGACTACTGCACCGATGTCTGGTGGCGAAAGCTCGTCACCGGAACGTTTTATCAAAACTTTATCCCGCGCTCCGCCGCCGAGGCCGAGCATATCCTGACCGTCTCCCATACTTCCCGTCAGGCCATTGAGGAGCACTTTCCCGCCATACGCGGACGCGTCAGCGTGACCTACAACGGCCTCGATCCCTTCTTCACCCCGATGCCCCCCGAAGAGGCCTGGCCGCTGCTCGGGCGCTGGCTCGCCCCCCGTTCCCGTTTCGTGCTCGTGGTGGGCCAGGGCTCCCCCTACAAAAACCACCCCGGCGCCCTGCGTGCCTTCATCGAGGCCTTCGCCGACGATCCCCACACTTACTTCGTGCTGGTGCGCCGCCTCGACGAGAGCTCCAACCGCGAGCTCGGCCAACTCTTAGACGATCCTCGTCTGGGCTCGCGGGTCATTCGCATCGGCTACGTCTCCAGCGACGAGCTGCGAGCCCTCTACAGCATGGCGATGGTCTTTCTTTTCCCCTCCTTCTACGAGGGCTTTGGCCTGCCCGCGCTCGAAGCCATGGCATGCGGCACCCCGGTCATCACCTCCGATCGCGGTGCCCCGGCCGAAGTCTGTCAGGGGGGGGCAATGCTGGTCGATCCGCACAACACACAGGCGCTGGCCCGCGCCCTGCGCCAACTTCGCGATGATCCGGACCTGGCCCACGAACTTCGCCATCGCGGCCAGGCTCGCGCCGCCCAATTCACCTGGGAAGCCTGCGCACGGGCCGCTCTGGAAGCCTACCGCCGCGTACTCCACCCTGCCTGAGGAGGCCGCCATGGCCCGCATTCTCATCGACGCTCGCTGCCTTGGCGAGTCCCCCACCGGAGTGGGAAGCTACGCTCGCGCGCTGATCGCACATCTGGCCGAGCTCCACCACGACCACGAACTTGTGCTGCTACGCAACCGCAGTAACACCACGCCCATCACCGACGCAGCTCTCCCCCAGATCGCCAGCGCCGTCCCCCCGGACAATCTGAAAAACCACCTGCTCGGACACCGCGCCCTGGCCGATGCCGCCTCTCAACTCGGCTCGCCCGATATCTACCACAGCCTCTTTCACATCCTGCCCCGCTATACCCGCCAGGCCCTTCCCGGTGCCGGGGTTATCACCACCCTCCACGACCTGGTCTGGCTCGATCACCCCGACGCCTCCCAGCCCACCTGGCTTAAAGCCCGTTCCATCCAGGCCTTTGCCCGCACGGCGATCCCTCACGCCCTCAACACAAGCGATGCCGTCATCGCCATCAGCCGCCCCACCGCCGAGCGCGCCCGCCAGCTCTTGAGTTCCAAATCAACCTCCCTCCACACCATCCACCACGGTGTCCACGCTCGCTTCTTCGAGCCTCCTCCCCCCCTCACCGGTCCCCTCTCCGAGTTGACCGGCCCCGACGCCCCCCCCTTCTTCGTGGCCATCGGCAACCACAAGCCCTACAAAAACCTGCGCCTGCTCATCGACGCCTTCGCCCGACTACCCGCCCACTCTCCTCGCCCCCATCTCGTGCTTATCGGTGACTGCCAGGGCCTCTCCACCCACATCGGCGAGTCGGGGGTCAGTGAACGTATCCACCTGCCGGGCCTGGTCGATGACGAGCTGCTGCGCGCGCTCCTGGGCCGCGCACGCGCCTTCGTCTTCCCCTCCCTCGTCGAAGGTTTTGGACTTCCCATCCTGGAAGCCATGGCCATGGGCCGTCCCACACTGGTCTCCGACCTGGAGCCGATGCGCTCCATCGCCGGCGAGGCCGCGCTGCTCTTTCACCCGCACTCCCCCGACGACTTAAGTCGCCTGCTTCACCGCCTGCTCGTCGCCCCCGAACTGGCAGATCGCCTCTCTCAACGCAGCCTCACCCGCGCCCACAGCTTCCGCTGGGAGCACACCGCTGAGCGCACCCTGAAGGTCTACGAAGAGCTGCTCGCCAGGGGCACATCTCGGCGCTGATCGCTCCGCCTGCTGACATGTCCGAACGCCTGGCACCCGCTCGGCCACACACGCTGGTACGAACGCCTGGCACCCGCTCGGCCACACACGCTCATCCGAACGCCTGGCACCCGCTCGGCCACACACGCTGGTACGAACGCCTGGCACCCGCTCGGCCACACACGCTCATCCGAACGCCTGGCACCCGCTCGGCCACACACGCTCGTACGAACGCCTGGCACCCGCTCGGCCACACACGCTCGTACGAACGCCTGGCACCCGCTCGGCCACACACGCTGGTACGAACGCCTGGCACCCGCTCGGCCATACACGCTCGTACGAACGCCTGGCACCCGATCGGCCACACACGCTCATCCGAACGCCTGGCACGAACGCCTGGCACCCACACTGTCCTCACGCCGGCAACACCCTCTTCACAACGTCCCAGATCGCCTCGGCCAACGCCTCGCGCTCCAACGAAGCATCAAGACGCACGATCGGCTGTCCCTCTCCGGCCAGCATCGTCATCACCTCATCATAGCGGCGCTCCAACCGCCCCAGCTTCTCATACGTCTCATAGAGTTCGCGCTGCCCACCGCGTCCCGACAGGCGCGCCATGCACACCTCGACGGATGCCTCCAAAAAGATCGTCACGTCCGGCACCCGCGCCCGCGCGTTCAGCTCACGCACCCACCCGTAATCCACCCGCTCCTCCCCATCGATATCCCCCTGATACACCAGACTTGAGTGGTAATAGCGATCCGAGATCGCCACACACCCCGCGGCCAGCGCAGGCTCCACCTGGGCCTCAATATGATCGAGCCTGTCCGCCGCAAAAAGCAGCGCCAGCGTCTCGCGCCCCACCGGCCGCCCGCCGCCCTCATCGGGCACCACAACTCTCCCGGTGAGCATCTGCCGAATCAGAGTCCCGATCGGCCCCTCCGAAGGCTCACAACTCGTCGACACCCCCCACCCCTCGCGCCGAAGACGCTCAGCCAGCGCCTCGCTCTGGGTCGTCGTCCCCGCCCCATCCAACCCCTCAATCACCACAAACGGTACGGCCTTCGTCACCATCGTCACTCGCCTCGCAACCTGCCTATAGCTCTCAACATCGTCGTTCAGACATCCTGCTCACGCCCACCCCAACATCCCCTCGCTACCTCAATCCCACGATCGCCGCTCCGAGACCAGCCTCGTCACATCGCCTGGCACCCACTTCGTCTCTGCAAGACGCACGTGCTCGAACGCCTGGCACCCGAGCTGCTTCATGTACGAACGCCTGGCACCCGAGCTGCTTCATGTACGAACGCCTGGCACCCGAGCTGCTTCATGTACGAACGCCTGGCACCCGATCGAACGCCTGGCACCCGATCGCGATCCCGGCTCCTCAGCCTCTACGATTCAGAAAGCGCTCCACCCGCTCCCAATGCGCCGCCCCCACCCACAGATCGCAAAACGCCTCCAGCTCCCCCTCCATCGCCACATCGCGATGATCTTCTACCGCCCGACGAACCCCCGACTTCAGCGCATCGGCCACCCCCGGCTCACACCCGGCCAGACGCCCTGCCAGCGTCATCACCCGCGCATCCAGATCTTCCGGTTCCATCACCTCTTCGACAAGTCCTGCGGCCAACGCCTCCTCCGCCTCCAGCACCTCCGCGCACCCCAGCCACTTCAACGCCTTCGAGCGCCCTACCTTCTCCACCAATCGCGTCAGGCCTCCCCACCCCGGGGTCAACCCGAACTTCCCCTGCGTCAGCCCCAGCCTTGCCCCCTCTGCCACCACACACATATCAAAGGCCAGCATCAACTCCACCCCGCCCCCGTACGCGTCGCCGTTGACCCGGGCCACCGTCCAGCACCGCAGCGCCTCAATACGACTTAAAATTCGCCGCATCCGCCGCGACATCGCCTCAGCCTCCTCGCGCGTTCGAAGCCCGGCAAACTCCCGAAGATCCCCACCCGAGACAAACGCACGCCCCGCCCCACCTACCACCAACACCCGCAACTCCGGCGTACGCTCAGCCCGGGTCAACACCTCCTCCAGCCCGACCATCACCTCCTCATTTACCGCATTGAGCCGCGCCTCGCGCGCAACCTCCACCCACCACACTGCCCCCGCCAAACGCTCTTCACACCGAACCGCCATCACCTCTCCCTGCGCCACAAAACCATCCCGGGCTCACCCTCACCGCTGCGCCTCAACCTGAACCTGCCCGGCCTTCATCTCCAGAGCACGCCGCGCCTGCTCGCGCACCCGACTCACGTGATGCGCCTCAGCCAACGTCTCCAGATACACCGCCACCCACGGCGTCGACAACGATCCCAACTTCGGCAACAACCCGATCAAATCATCGTAGCGCTGCTCGCGACTCATCCGCTCCGCGAGTTCCGTCAACGCCCTGGCCGCCCCAGAAGACTCCAACTCCCAGAGGGCCTGCGCCGCAGCAAATGCCACCTCCTCATCGCCACCGCCAGCAGCCGCGATCAACGCCTCCTCCGCCTCCTCAACCGCCCCCTCCACCACCCGCTGCACCGCCAGCAACCTCGCGCTGGCCTCCGCATCCTCATCAGCACACCACCGGCCCAACTCCCCACCCCGGGCCTGATACACCATCGCCTGCGATCGCAATCCTTCCATCACCTCTTCGACCCCCTGACGTAGCAACGTGCGTCCCAGCGCCCCCAGCAACGCTTCCGGCGGTCGATCGCTGACCAGCGGATGACGCACCACATGCTGCGCCCGCATCGACACCCCTTCCCCCTCTCCCCCAACCACATCCGACCCCAGCTGCCCCTCCACGCGCACCACCATCACCGAGCCTTCCAACGCCTGATTCAACGTCACTCGATACACCAACCTCCCCTTCACCCCCTCCCTTCCAACGCCCCGACTCAACCCCTCATCACTGGTTACCAACGCCCGCTCCCACCACTCCTGCACCCTCCCTGGTTTGGGCGCCCACCCCTGACTCCCCACGCGTTCAACCTCCTCCCCCTCCTCCATCACCTGCATCGACACCACTCGGTAGGGCCCCCCCTGCGCCTCCTCCGCCTGCGCACCTCGACTACACCCCGCCCCCAGGGCACACCCCCATACAAGCCCCACCCAGACGATCAGCAGCCGTCCCCCCAGACGCTCCATCGCTCCCCCTCTTCCCCTGGTTTGCACAAAAACCTTCCCTTCAAACGTGCACACCAGCCCCGACAACGTCGAACAAATCCACCCTACTTATCAAACACTTAGACCACGCACAGGCGCAGCCATGTCCGATCCCATGGCCGCGCTTGTTCGCCTGGCACCCGATCGCCTCACCGCTCGAGCGCCTGGCACCCGATCGCCTCACTGCTCGAGCGCCTGGCACCCGATCGCCTCACTGCTCGAGCGCCTGGCACCCGATCGCCTCACCGCTCGAGCGCCTGGCACCCGATCGCCTCACCGCTCGAGCGCCTGGCACCCGATCGCCTCACTGCTCGAGCGCCTGGCACCCGGACGCCTGGCACCTCAATACACCGCCTCAAACACCCACATCGCCCGCCACTCCTGCAGCGTACTCACCACATCGTCGATCGCCCCTTCTCTGCCCCGACGCTCCAGCAACGCCCCCAAACGCACCGTCTCCACAGGCCAGGACGTGAGCACTTCCACGCGCCCCACATTCACACGGTCTTCAAGCATCCAGTCCTCATCGATCGACTCCTGCAATCGATCCGCCCCCTGAGTCGACCAGACCCGATGCGAACGCCAGCCCGCCCCCAGATGCACCCGGGCCACGTCCACCTCCAGCGCCAACTCCTGGCTCAATCCCCACCCGAAATAATACCCCTCAACCAACACCCCGCGCTGACCCGAAACATCCCCATCGGGAGCCACGACCGGGAGCGCCCGCGAATCGATCGCAGCAAAATCCGGCGTCACCCCGTAACTCATGCGCCAGCGCAATCGCCCCAACTCCCCCCAGTGCTCCGCCCGAACACCGGGAAGATGCATGATCCCAAAGCGATCCAACCCCTCGTCATAGCGATGCTGCTCATGACGGTACGCAAGCCCTGTGCCCACAAAGCCTCCCACTCCCCGCCCCCCTGAAGCGCCGCGCGATAACGACTGCCCGTACCATCCCGCCAGATCCACCCGCCCCAGAAAGCCCCACCGATGCAACCCGGCTGCCCCTGCGGCGAAATCGGCGCGCAACTCCGAGGCCAGCACCCCCGCCTCCCAGCCGCTCGATACCCCGGCGCTGCGATAGCCCTCCAACTCCACAAGCTCCGACCCCACCTCCAGGTGCACATCCTGGCGTGCACCCTCCGGCGCTCCCCCCTCCCAACGCGCCCGCGGCGTCGACGCCGCCGCCCCCAGCCTCAGCTCCAGACGATGCCACTGCTCGCTCGGCCACCCCCATCGATCCACATCTGCCGCCCGCACGGGCTCCCGACCATCGGCCCAGTCATGAAACTGCGACGGTGCCCCAAAAACCCACGCCAACGCCTGATTGAGCCTCGTCGGAGAGCTCCGTCGGAAAAACTCTCCTAGCTGGTAATACGCCTCGCCAAGTGGCACCCCCGCCACACCGGTCAACACCAGATCATTGAGGCTGACGATCTCCTTATACTCGATGGCGGCCTCCCAGATCAGGGTCGCCAGCATCGCCGCCGCAAAGGACTGCCACAACGAGAGCTCATTGGCCCGAGCCAGCGTATAATACGCCGCCCCGGCAAGCGGATGCAGAGGCGTATTGAGGTACATCGCGTTGGAATCCCACCGCCACCCCTCAAACCCCCAATGACGCTCCCCCTGCGTGGCCAGCGTATAGTCCCAGTCAGCCGAATTGATGTCTGTATTCAACCAGTACCACGCGGTGCCCACCCCCAGCGTCACCCCAATCTCCAGCGCCGCTCGACCGTAGCGCCGCGGCCCGCGACCCGCATCCACCGGCTCGGCCAGACTCCGCACCAGCCCCTCTTCAAAGCTGCGTGCCACCCACCCCAGATCCCCCCCCTGGCCCGGCTCGCGATACACCGAATAAAGCACGTTCTCATCACGACGGGTCGGATCCCAGTCGACCACCTCCACGCGCAATGCCCCATCAATATCGCGCTCCAGCCGAAGATGATAACGATACCTCCCCGAACGCCGCGCCAGCACCACCCCCTGGTCGCGCTTGCTCACGGTACGCCCCGGCAGGGCCACGCAACCATCCGCCACCGTCGAGCGAAGCTCCCAGCAGGTGCGCACACTCCACCCCGGCTCCCGACTCCGATCACGCACCGAGACGAAAAGACGCTCCCGATCCTCCTCGCCAACCTGAGCCGCTACCTCTGCACCGACCTCCTCGCCAACCAGCAACGTGGCCGCTTCGTCCCCCGCCACCTCATCGGGCTCCTGAGCAACAGCCTCCCCCGCTCCCAGCACCAGCCCCCCGACCAGCGCAGCCCATACCACCGGCCAGCGCTTTAACCTTCGTTCCGACCCACTCTTACTGCACGCGAACATCACCACTCCCGACATCCTCCAGCGGCGCTCGCGCGCTCACATCACACCCATCGCATCACGACTTACGCGCCCACATGCACCACAAGCTCACGCTGCATCGGACCGTCGCGATGCTCCCACAAAAAGATCCCCTGCCAGCGCCCCAGCGCCAGCACCCCGTCCATAATCGGAATCCCCAGACTCGTCGACGTCAGCGCCGCCTTTATATGCGAAGGCATATCATCCGGCCCCTCGTCCGTATGCGTGTAAAGCGCATCATGCTCCGGCACCAGACGCTTCAACCACGCCTCCAGATCGCGACGGGCCGAAGGGTCCGCGTTCTCCTGAATCGTCAGGCTCGCCGAGGTATGCCGAATAAACACCGTGCATAGCCCCTCTTCAACCTGCGCACTGGCCACCGCCCGCCTCACCTCGGCGCTCACCTCATAGAGCCCCTGGCCCCGCGTCTCATGTACCCATCTCGCGATCATATTCGCTCCTCTTGCCCATAGTCATCGTCACCACACCAGCGCGCACGCCCCCCTGCAAACGCCCGACCTCCCTTTATCTTCCCGAGGCCGATCGAACGCCTGGCACCCGAGCGCTACACACGTCCGAACGCCTGGCACCCGAGCGCTACACACGCCCGAACGCCTGACACCCGAGCGCTACACACGCCCGAACGCCTGGCACCCGATCTTAAAACCCTCCCTCTACCGACCACTCTCCCGCGTCAACGCCCCCAGACGCACGTACACCGTCTCGTCCTCCAACATCGCCTCGCTCATCCGCCAGTTCCAGTTATCCTCCGCCCTCCCCGGCACGTTCATCCGAGCCTCACTGCCCAGCTCGAAAAGGTCCTGCACCGGCACCACCACAAGATTGGCCTTTGAGGCCCATAACCGCTCGATCATCGCCCACACAATCCCCTCATCACCGTGGGAGACGTAGGTGCGCACGCCGTGCTTGCCCAACTCATCAAGCCCCTCATACCACCCCTGCGTCGTATCGTTATCGTGGGTGCCTGTATACGCGGCGCAATGCCGCGGGTAGGTATGCGGCAAAAAAGGATGATCCTCAGTCCCATCAAACCCGAACTGCATCACTCGCATCCCCATCAAACCCAGCTCGTCGCGCAGCTCGCGTACCTTGTCGGTGATGATCCCCAGATCTTCGGCCACCATCGGCACCTCCCCCAGCTCGGCCTCGATCGCCTCAAACACGGCCCGGCCCGGCCCCTTCTCCCAGCGACCATCCACCGCCGTGGGCGCCTCGGCGTCAATCCGCCAGTACGACTCAAAGCCCCGAAAGTGATCGACGCGCACCGCATCCACCATCGTCATCACCTGACGCACACGCCACACCCACCAGTCGTAGTCGCGATCGGCCAGCCTATCCCACGCGTAGAGTGGATTGCCCCAACGCTGCCCCGTCTTCGAAAAATAGTCCGGCGGCACCCCCGCGACAGCATCTGGCTCCCCGTCGGCGCCCAGCTCAAAGAGATCGCGCTCCGCCCAGACCTCTGCGCTATCCATGGCCACAAAAATCGGAACATCCCCCAGCACCCGCACGCCCCGATCGGCCGCATAACGCTTTAACTTCGCCCACTGCTCCGCAAACACCCACTGCTCAAAGCGCACCTGCTCCAGCGCCTTGCCCAACCCCCGCTGCGCCTCGGCAATCGCCTCCGGATCTCGCCTCACCAGCGGCGCCGGCCACTGCTGCCACCCCCGGCCCTCATGGCGATGCTTCAACGCCGTATAAAGTGCAAAGTCCTCCAGCCACCCCGCGCTCGCCATCGAAAACTCCTGAAACGACGCCTCCGAGCCCCCCCCCGCCTCCTTCCACCCCTCATAGGCCTGGACCAGCAACTCGCGCTTCGCCTCGCGAATCACCTCCACATCGAAGCGCTCCGTCGAGCCCGCCGCACATACGCGCCGGTACACGTTAAGATCCGCCCCTGAAAGCCACCCCGCCTCCACCAACTGCTCCCCGTCGATCACCATCGGATTGCCCGCAAACGCCGAGCTCGCCGAATAGGGCGATCCCCCGTGACCCGGCGGATTCAGCGGCAACACCTGCCACCAGCGCTGGCCACCCTCGGCCAGCCGCTCAATCCAACGACGCGCATACCTCCCCAGACACCCCACCCCGTCGGGTCCCGGCAAACTCGTCGGATGCAGCAACACTCCCGAAGATCGCTCCCACGCTCCCATCATCTCGCTCCCAGTCTCAAAGTCATCCCGGCCCCGCACCGCAGGCCCCACCTCAACCTCCCACACTGCACACATGGAGCGCGAAAACTAGTTCCCGGCGGCCAATGGCAAACATCTCCCCTCTTTTCTTCCATCCCTCTCCCCCCTGCCTTACCCTTCCCTCTCATCCCCCTGACCACCCCGGCACGGCGTTCAGGCGGAATGAAATCCACACCCTCCGGGGGTTTTGACCTCGACCCTGCCGGCCGCCTCCCCCGATGAAGTGCACCGCTTTTCATCGTCGCCCTCGTCTCTGAGCTCCCATGATCCGCAATCTCCCCGCCCTCCCCCTCGCGCTCGCCACGCTCCTGACACTGGCGCTCCCGCTCCCCGCCCAGGCACAGTCGCGCGGCGACGCCCCCCCCACCGAGCTTGCGCAAACCAACCCGCGCGAGGCCGGCTCCAGCGCTCACTTCCGCGTCATCGAGCGCTTCCCCGGGAGCGATTCCCTCCCTCCTCAGATCCCCTCCATCGCTCCCACAAGCCCTTTTGCGCCCATCATCGAAGACGTCGAGCGCAACAACTGGGCCTCCGCCCACCGCGACCTTCAGAACCCCGAGCTGCGCCCCCTTCTCAACGATGACGCCTCCCTGCGCTTTCTCGCTGCAACCGTCGCCATGGAGGCCGGCCACCCCGATCAAACACGGGCCATCCTCAACGAGCTCGACCCCGCGCGCGATCTTCCGGTCCTGGCCGACTACGCCTCCCTGCTCAAAGCCCGCGCAGCCCTGGCCACAGAAGACGCCCACACCGCCACACTCGCTGCAGCGGCCATCGCCCCCGAAAGCCTGCTCTACCCCGACGCCCTCATTCTCCTGGCCGAAGCCCTCCAGAAAGCCGGCCAGCCCGAAGATCGCCAGCGTGCCATCGAGGTCCTCGATCTCTTCCTCAACGCCTACCCCCGCCACGCTCAGGCTGCTGCAGCCCGCGAGCAGCTCGCCACGCTCCTCGAAGCGACTCATCCCGGGCGCGCCGCCGAGCTCTACCTCAACATCCGCCAGCAACGCCCCTTAAGCCAGGCTGCAACCCGCGCCACCCGACAACTTCGCACCCTCGACGCCCACCTCACCGACGCCCAACGACGCCTCCTCGACGACACCACCCCCGAACGCGCGCTGACCCTGGCCCGTGCTCGCTTCGACCTTCACCAGAGCGAGCACGTCATCAGCCAGTTGAACACCGCCCTTGAGCGCTGGCCCGAAGACGCCCCCCAGCGCTGCGAAGCGCTCTACCTTATCGGGCGCTCTCACACCAAACTTCGCCAGCACTCCGCCGGCACCCCCGTCTACAACCGCATCCTGGAGCATTGCGCCGACACCGAGTGGGAACTTCGCGCCCTCTACCTGGGCGGACGCGGCCGCTGGAACGCAGGCGATCGCCGGGGCGCCCTCACCCTCTTTGAGCGCATCTGGCAAACATACGCCGACCACTCCTACGCCGACGACGCCATGTACTTCGCAGCCCGCATCCTGCGCTCCGAAGACCGCCCCGATGAGGCCCGCGACCGCCTCACTGCCCAGCTTCAACGCTACCCCGAGGGCGACATGGCCAAAGACGCCCACTGGCTTCTGCTGCGCGAATACTTCGACCGCGACGACTTCCAGGCCGTCATCGACCACGTCGACAACCTCGATAAAACCGGCGAAGACGACCTCTACACAAAAGGCCGCCTTCACTACTTCCGCGCCCGCGCCCTGCTGCAAGCCGGCCGCAACGACGAGGCCGCACAGGCTTTTATCAAAGTCACCCGCGACCACCCCATGAGCTACTACGCCCTGCTCAGCTTCAACCAGCTCGCCAGACTCCAGGGCAGCACCGAGGGACTGGACATCTGCGCCACCGTCGGCCCGGCCTGCGAAGAGCTCCTCCCGGCAAACCTTCAGGCCGCCCCCGTCGAACTTCCCGATGAGCTTGAGCGCGACGCCGGCTTTCAAAAAGCCTCCCGGCTCCTCACCCTCGGGCTGACCTCGCTTGCCCGGCGCGAGCTCACCGCGCTTCGCACCCGCCACGCCAACACCCCCTCCACCCTCTGGGCCCTGGCCTCCCTGCTCGACGCCGCCCACGCCTACCCCATCTCCCACGACCTGGCTCGCCGCCACATCCACGGCTGGATGGACGCCTACCCCACACAAACCACTCGCCGACACTGGTCCATCGCCTACCCCACCCCCTTCAAAGACACCCTGACCCGCTACGCCGAGCAGCGCGGGCTGAGCCCGGCCATCATCTACGCCATCATGCGCGAAGAGAGCGGTTTTAACCCCCGCATCGAGAGCTGGGCCAACGCCCGCGGCCTCCTCCAACTTATCGAACCCACCGCCCGCCGCATCGCCCAGAGAGACGGTCTTGAAGACTTCTCCTTCGATCTTCTCTTCGACCCCACCCTCAACATCCGTCTGGGATCGGCCTATATGCGCGAGCTCGCCAGCCAGACCAGCGCCCACCCCGCCCTCATCATCGCCGGCTACAACGGCGGCTTTGGCAACGTCTCCACCTGGCTCAAAGACTTCGGCAACGAAGACCTCGATCTCTTTGTCGAAAACATCCCCTACGGCCAGACGCGCGACTACACCAAGCGCGTCCTGATGAGTTTTTGGATCTACAGCTACCTCTACGGCGACGCCCGCGTCCCCACGCTTTCATTCACACTCCCCCCCCCTTAATCGACTTCATCGACCTCTCACGACGCACGGGTGCCAGGCGTTCGATCATCACATCGAACCGATCGGGTGCCAGGCGTTCGATCATCACATCGAACCGATCGGGTGCCAGGCGTTCGATCATCACATCGAACCGATCGGGTGCCAGGCGTTCGATCATCACATCGAACCGATCGGGTGCCAGCCCTCCGCACATACCCTTCCGCAACCGAGCGCATCCAGGGCGACGCCTGACAAGGAGTGAGGCATAAAGCTGTAGCAGCTGCTACCGCGAATCCCTCACGACGCAGCCAGCGTCGTCCTGGATGCGCTCGGCAACCGTTGATTCGCCCTCGTCACGATGCTAACACTTATCGGCCGTCCTTTGCCCCAGAGGCCCGTAATGATGTTGCACTACACCCTCCCTCCCCTCCTGACGTTTCTGGTCCTCTTCGTTGCCTGCGTACAACCCGAAGCCGGCACGCTCCCCCCGGATACTCCCGACGTCGATCTCAGCGATACCGCCGAAGACGCATCCGAGCCCAAAGATACCTCCGCGCCCGAAGATGTCAGCGACGACGACGCCGAAGCGATCCCCGACGTCCAGGACACACCCCCGCCCGAGCCCTGGCCCTGCGACCCCGAGCTTGATCTCAACGATCGCCGCTACCGCCACCTCCATGGCTTGAGCGACGCGCAGATCCAGCGCGGTCTTCTCAACATGGTCTCCGGCCACCGCGCCCTCTACTACTCGACGGCGCGCCAGCACCTGATGAACGACATCGAGCCCCACGACGACGGCTCCATCGAATGCGCCTACACCGGCCGCATCACCGAGCCCGACGGCTCCACCACCCCCGATGGTTTCAACACCGAGCACGTCTGGCCCCAGAGCCGCGGCGCCGATCAGGAGCCCCCCCGCAGCGACATCCACCACCTCTTCGCCGTCGACGGCGGCGTCAACTCCGCGCGCAGCAACCACCCCTACGGCACCACCTCCTGCTCCGGCAACAGCTGCCCCTGGCACGAAAACGGCTCCGAGCGCGGCCCCTCCACCGACGGCCGCGACCCGGTCTTTGAGGTCCGCCCGGAGTTTCGCGGCAATGTCGCCCGCGCCATGTTCTACTTCGCGCTCCGCTACCAGATGCCCATCGAAGACCGCGAGGAAGCTGTCCTGCGCCAGTGGCACTGCGAAGATCCCCCTGACGACTACGAGCGCAACCGCAACGACCTCATCCAGATGCTCCAGTCCAACCGCAACCCCTTTATCGACCGCCCCGACTTTGTCGATAACTTCGATTCTTTCGATTAATCCCCCCCCTCCCCAGCCTTCCCGCAAGTCAGGTGCCGCCCCCCCTCGCCGCACCTGACTTGCGAGCTCTGTCCTTTCTGCATCATTTCAGGATCCGCCATGCGTCATCTCTCCCCTCTTAGTACGCTCACGCTCCTCTTCGCCCTGCTCATCGCCTGCTCCGATGCTCCCGACTCCGCTCACGACGCGGGCCTCGTCGACATCGGTGACACCACCGACCTCGACGCGGACGATCCCGACGCCGACGCCGACGTGCCCGACGCCGACGTTGACGACCTCGACGCCGACGCCGACGACCTCGACGCCGACGCCGACGACCTCGACGCCGACACCGAAGAACCCGACGCCGACGTTGACGACCTCGACGCCGACACCGAAGAACCCGACGCCGATGTCGAAGAGCCCGACGCCGACGTCGAAGAGCCCGACGCCGACGTCGAAGAACCCGACGGCTGGAGCTGCCATCCCGATGCTCCCCTGGACCTCGTCCGGTACACCCACCTGGAAGGCGCCAGCGATCAGGCCTTGAAAGACGGTCTCTTCCAACTCGTCGACGGCCACACCTCCTACAGCTACTCCGATGCCCGCGACTACATGTACGCCGTCGTCGATGGCATCGACACCCAGGCCGACGGGTTTATCCACTGCCCCTACACAGGCCGACTGGCCACCCCCGACGGCTCTCGCACCCCCGACAACTTCAACACCGAGCACTCCTGGCCCCGCTCCAATGGCGCTCAAAGCCCGCCCCCGGAGAGCGACATCCACCATCTCTTTCCCACCTGGATGCCTTCCAACTCCGCACGCGCAAGCCACGAGTTCGGTAACACCAACTGCACCTCCGACTGCTCCTGGCAGGACGGCGGCTCCAAGCTCGGCACGGGCACCGATGGTCGCTCCCCGGTCTTTGAGGTCCGCCTGGAAAACCGCGGCGACATCGCCCGCGCTCACTTCTACTTCTCGGTTCGCTACGGCCTCTCCATCCCCGCCCAGGAAGAAGTCGTCCTGCGCCAGTGGCACTGCGAAGATCCCCCCGATGACTGGGAGCGCCTGCGTAACGACCGCGTCGAAGTCGTCCAGGACAACCGCAACCCCTTCATCGATCGCCCCGACTTCGTCGACCACATCACCGACTTCTGATCGTTCCGGCTCCCGCAACCAGCGAAGGCCAGGCCCCCACCTCGGTGCCTGGCCTTCGCTCTTCTTGAACACCTGGATCGAACGCCTGGCACCCGTACAACTGCAACGTATTTGGATCGAACGCCTGGCACCCGTGCAACATCAACCCACCTGGATCGAACCCCTGGCACCCGTGCAACATCAACCCACCTGGAGGGTCGAACGCCTGGCACCCGTGCAACTGCCCCCCCCCTGGATCGAACCCCTGGCACCCGTGCAACTGCAACCCACCTGGATCGAACCCCTGGCACCCGTGCAACTGCAACCCACCTGGATCGAACCCCTGGCAACAGCCTCGACCGCCATCGCACGTCCAACCCCCCATCCATCAACGCACCATGGCGAAGTCCCGCAAGGCGCAAAAGCTACGCTGTCGCAGCGCTACCGCCAGCCGACTGTGACGCCCCGGGTTTCATCCGGGAGAGTTGATGCAACGGTGGACATGCATTCTTACGATGACTATCGTTCCTCCCCATAATGCCATGTTCGACGCCTTGTCGATCCCCTGACTAAACATACTGATCACCACACCAGTACGAGACTGCTCATGCGCTCTTTGCTCGCCACACCACTTCGCCGCGCCCTGGCCATCCTCCTGGTCGCCGCGCTTCTCCTTCCCACCGGCTGCCAACGCACCCCCGAAGACCTCGAAGTCTGGCGCACCGCCAAAGGTGGCACCGAGCAGCTGGCCACCTGGGCCGAGAGCGAGGAGGAGCCCCTGGAGGTGCGCGTGCGCGCCGTGCAAATCCTGATCGAAGAGGGCGAGCACGCCCGCATCCCCCGCACCCTCGACCGCGTGGAAGATGAAGCCGCCCGGCAGGCCATGGCCGACGGCGCCATCCCCACCATCGAGACGATGTGGGCCGCCAACGACATCCCCGAGCTCACCGACGAGATGAAAGAGCAGGGGGCCGAACTCGTCATCGGCGACTCCAAAGCCACCCGCGCCAAAGACGCCGCCTACATGCTCTACCCCTACTTAAGCGAAGGGGCGCAGCAGAAAGCTCAGGCCATCCTCAAAAGCTGGCTTGAAAAAGACCTCGAGCTTCGCGACCAGCTCGGCGACGCCACCGTCGCCCAGATCGTCCCCCTGGCCGGCGAAGGTGCTGTGGAACTCGTGGCCCCCTGGCTCAAAGAAACCTTCCAACCCGGCCGCATCGCCGCCTCCATGCGCGAATTCATCCCCGAAGAGAAACAGGGCCCCATTGACGCTGCCCTGGCCGAGCGCGCCCGCGAGGAACATCCCGATCTCAAGCGCGATCTTCCCCAGGCCATCTTCAACGCGAACACCGCCGAGGCCGCGCCCTACTTCGAATTCGCCATCTTCGACGAAAACACCTCCACCGAACATATCCAGGCCGCCATGGAAGCCCTGGCCCGCGTCAAAGGCAAAGACGCCACCAACACCTTCCAGAAGATCATCACCGAGCGCCCCGGCCTGATGCGCTGGGTTGCCGCCAACTACATCATCGACACTCAAAAGCGCGACAGCCTCCCGCTCATTGCCTCCGCTCTCCCCACCACCACCGAGGGCTGGGACATCCCCCGCGAAGACAGCTTTGAGGCGGCCACCTCCCAGGTTTGCAACCTCTACAAAGGCACCATGGAACGCGAAAAAGTCACCGACTTCCAGCCCGTCATCCAAGAACTTCTCGCCATGGAGAGCTGGCCGGCCCGGACCCTGGGCGTCGTCTGCGCCGGGGTTACCAACGCCACCTCCCTCCAGGCCGATGTCGACGCTTTGAGCCGCGATCGCCAGCGCCTCCCCGGCTGGAGCAGCCGCACAACCCTCGGCCAACTCGCCGGCCAGACCTCCTCCGCGCTCCAGGGAAGCTGAGCCACGGCCCATTCTTGTTTAGTTCTGATGATCACGAAGGCCTGGCACCCACCTCGGTGCCAGGCCTTCGATCTTCTTGAACATCATGCTCAGGTGCCTGGCCTTCGATCTTCTTGAACATCATGCTCAGGTGCCTGGCCTTCGATCTTCTTGAACATCATGCTCAGGTGCCTGGCACCCGATCGCCAACCCTGTACGAGTGCCTGGCACCCGATCGCCACCCCTGTACGAGTGCCTGGCACCCGATCGCCAGCCCCCCTCCATCCCGTTGCCCCACCACCCCCTCCTCCGATAAACTCCTCTCGTACCACCCCGATCCCCCCTGTCCCCTGCGAGCATCATGCTCTTCGCCGTCATCAAATCCCTGCTCGGCCGCCGCGCTTCCGGAGCCGCTACCGAACCCCGGCTCGACGAACTGAGCGACGAAGCGCTGATGACCCGCTACGCCGGCGGCGACCAGAAGGCATTTACCCTTCTTGTCACTCGCCACCAGGGGCCCCTCTACAACTTCATTTTGCGCAGCTGCCGCCAGCCCTCGCTAGCCGATGAGCTCCTTCAGGAGACTTTTCTGCGCATCGTAAAGAGCGCCGCCTCCTACTCACCTGACGCAAAATTCACCACCTGGGCCTACACCATTGCCCGAAACCTCTGCATCGATCTCGCCAGAAAGCACAGCCGCGCCCACACCCTCTCTTTGCAAAAACCGCTGGGCGACGACGAGGGGGCAACCCGCCAGGACATCCTCCCGGATGAGCAAGCCCGCTCGGCCTCCGTCGACCACGACCGCATGGTCTTCCGCGACCGCCTCGACCGGGCCCTGGCCAACCTCCCCGAAGATCAACGCGAGGTCTTTATCCTGCGCGAGATCTCCGGACTGAAATTTCGCGAGATCGCCACGATGCTCGACTGCCCCGTTCCCACCATCAAAAGCCGCATGCGCTACGCCCTTCAAACCCTACGCGGCGAACTCGCCGACTTCGCCTCCCAGAGCTTTGACGCTGACGAAGCCTCCGAAATGCTCCCCTGACCTCCCCTGTCTGCCCCGGCAACCAGGGAATTAGATCTATTCCGCACCCTTTGCGTTTATAGAACCGGACACAGCCCAGGCCTCGGGCTTAAAAATGATCTCCTCCTCACGGACCATGTTGCCATGAGCGCGCACGCCCCCGACGACAAACTCCTCGACCTCCTCTACGGCGAACTTCCGTCCGAAGAGGCCCGAGCGCTGCGCGCCGAGCTCGACGCTGACCCCGAGCGGCGAGCGGCCTATGAGGAGCTGCGCGCATCGCGCGATATTATCGCCCGACACACCTCCCAGCCTGCCCGTGTCCCCTCCACGCTGACCGAACGCATCCTGGAAGACGCCCGCACCCACACGCCCTCCCACACTCGGTCCGCTTCCGACCCTCGTCAGTCTATCTGGCGACGCGCCTGGCATAGCCCCGGTTTCCGTCAGAGCCTTGTCGCTGCCGCCCTGCTCCTCGGCGTCGCCGGAATCCTACGCGCCTTACAACTCGACACCACCACGCGCCCCCACGATCCTCTGGCCGAACACGGTATGGCCGCCCCCGTCTCCTTCGAGACATCAGCCCTCGCCGAAAACGCCAAACATGAAGCCATGCCCGACGAAGAGAGCTCCGCGGCCGCCGAGAAAGCTCCCACCGAAGGCGCGATCTCCGAGATAACCAACGCGCGCGGAGCCGGCGCGGCTGCCTCCGCGCGCCCCCAGGCCGAAGATCATCACCAACCTCTCAAACGCACCGCTCCTGCAATCACCGCCGAAGCGTCGCCAGCGCGCGAAGCCGAACCGCGTCCCCGGACGGCCCCCTCCCCGAAACCCCGGGCCAGCCGCCGCGCCGAAGCTCCGGGTGCCGCTCTTGCCGATTCCCCCACGGACAGCACCGCCCGTGCGCCTCAACGCGCTGCATCTCCCCGCCGAGCAGACAGCTACGGCGTCGGAAGGAGCGACTTCGGTGCCACCGCACCGGCCGCCCCTCAGGCACAAAGCGACACCTTCGCCCCCGTTGAAGATCGCCTCGACACCGCCCCCACGCGTGAGCGCGCTTCCGCCCCTTCAGCCGAACCCTCCTCCCTCGCAGCATCTGGAGGCGCCTCTCTCAAACAGCGCTCTGCCACGCCCTCCACAACCAACGAACACGCGGACATCGAAGCCGACACCCCCGCCGCCGACGAGGACGAGCTCGTCGCATCGCCCCCTCCCTCCCTCCTGCAACGCGCCCGACAGGCCCGCAGCACCAACGACGCCGAAGCCACCCTCTCGTTTGCCACCCGGGCCCTCTCATCCGAGCGCAGCCCTCGCGCACGCGCCGAAGCCTACTCCCTCATCGCCTGGGCCCAGGAGCAGCTCGGCGACAACGAGGCAGCTCAACACGCCCGCGATCAGGCAGCCACACTCCAGCGCGAAATCGACGCTGCCGCCCCCTGATCGAACGCCTGGCACCCGATCATTTTTCAAATGATCGAACCCCTGGCACCCGATCGTTTTCCAAATGATCGAACCCCTGGCACCCGATCATTTTCAAATGATCGAACCCCTGGCACCCGATCGCTTTCGCACCCGATCGTCTTTCCAAATGATCGAACGCCTGGCACCCCACCTTTGTACCGCCTTCAGATCAAAAAACCCCGACGCCGCAAAAGGCATCGGGGTTTCTTTAACTTCAAGAATCACGCTCCCTCACAGGAGCATTCGATTACTTGAGTTCGACGGTCGCGCCGACTTCTTCAAGGGCAGCCTTGAACTTCTCGCCCTCTTCCTTATCAACGCCTTCCTTAACGGTCGAGGGAGCGCCTTCGACCAGATCCTTGGCGTCCTTAAGACCCAGACCGGTGAGCTCGCGGACGGCCTTGATGACCTTGATCTTCTGGTCGCCGAAGCTGGCAAGAACAACGTCGAATTCGGTCTGCTCAGCGGCAGCTTCCGCACCGCCCGGGCCGGCAGCCATCATCACCGGAGCGGCAGCGGCGGCGCTCACGCCCCACTTCTCTTCCAGCTCTTCGACGAGACCGGCAAGGTCCATCACGCTCATGTTGCTAAGAAACTCAACGACTTGTTCTTTGGTGACATCAGCCATGGTGTTCTCTCCTTAAGTGCTCGCCAGCACGCGAGCTTTTCTGGTGTGTTTTGTAATGGGTGAAGAGGTCGTCCCTCTCCGATCAGGCGCTCTGCTCGATATCCTGCTTGCGGGCCGTAAGAACCTGCAAGAAGGAGGTCGGCGCGGCGTTGAGCGTGCGAACAAACTTGGTGGGCACCGCCGTGAACAGGCTGAGCACTTTCGCGCGCAACTCGTCTTTGGTCGGCATATCCGCCAGACGCTTCACGCCAGCTACATCCAGCGCTGTCCCGTCCAGGAAGCCACCACGCACCTCATAGGCGTCGTGATCCTTGGCAAAGTCTTTGATCACTCGGGCCGGGCTGACTGCATCCTCCGCGCTGAACGCGATGGCCACAGGACCCACAAACAAGTCCGAGATCACTTCCATGTCGGTGCCCGAGATCGCCAGCTTCGCCAGCGTATTCTTGACCACCCGGTACTGAACGCCCTCGGCGCGGAACTTCGAGCGAAGTTCGTTCACCGTGTTCACGTCCATACCCACATGACTCGCCAGGATGACGGATTTCGCCTGCTCGAGATCGGAGCGGATCGACGCGACTTCTTGTTCTTTTTCCGCGCGATTCATCGCATCTCCTTAAAGTCTCGCTTCGAGTCGTGCATCGCTTCTGCGATCCTCGACTCGACGCCATCCAACAACAAAACCCTCGGCACCGAAGGTGCGGAGGGTCTCAGTCAACGTCATCCAGATTGCCGGCATACACACCGGCACTGCAATCGGTCGCATCTGACCATCTCCGCGGGACATTAAGAACACTTGACGTGCTCACCTGCTTCTTCGATGTCGAAAGCAACTCTATGTCTTCGCTCCGCGTACACTCCTGCGCGGGGCGTTATCGCCGGGGTAACCCGACCGACGGCGCTCTTCGTAGTCGAGCCCGGAGGCTCCGTCAAGCGCCGTATCCTGCTTTTTTGTCAGAAAGACGCCGGCCCCGCCGGGACCGGCGTCTTTCTCACACGATCTTAGAGCAAGTCACGCGCAAACGCGGTGTCCAGCTTGACCGACGGGCTCATCGTCGAGCTCAGCGCGATGCTCTTGAAGTACGGGGACTTCGAGCTGGCCGGCTTCAGACGCGCGAGCGTCTCAAGCAACGCCACGACGTTCTCCTGCAGCTTGACCGCATCGAAGCTGGTACGACCCACGCCGATGTGGATGATGCCGCCCTTGTCCACGCGGAACTCCACGCGACCGGCTTTGAGCTCTTTGACGATCTTGGCCACGTCGAAGGTCACCGTACCGGCCTTCGGGTTGGGCATAAGACCACGCGGACCGAGCACACGACCGATACGACCGACCTGGCCCATCATGTCCGGCGTCGCCACGGTGACGTCCCAGTCGGTCCAGCCGCCGTTGATCTTCTCGATCAACTCGTCGCTTCCCACAAAGTCCGCACCGGCTTCTTCGGCTTCTTTGGCTTTCTCGCCCTTGGCGAAAACCAGCACGCGGGTGTCTTTACCGATACCGTGCGGCAGCGAAACCGCGCCGCGAACCATCTGGTCGGCGTGACGGGGGTTGACGTTGAGGTTGATCGCCGCGTCGACCGACTCGTCGAACTTCGCGAACGAAATTTCTTTAACCAGCGAGATGGCCTCTTCAAGCTCGTAACGCTTCAGGTTATCGACCTTCGCCGACGCCGCAGCGTACTTCTTTCCGCGCTTAGCCATTGTCCACCTCCATACCGATCACATCCACACCCATCGAACGACACGTCCCGGCCACCGTACGCGCGGCCGCATCAATGTCATCGGTCGTGAGGTCGGGGAGCTTGATCTCCGCGATCTTCTTGACCTGCTCATAGGTGAGCTGACCCACCTTATCGCGGTTCGGCACACCGGAGCCCGAGGGAATCCCCAGCTCCTTGAGCACCAGCACCGCCGCCGGCGGGGTCTTGGTGATGAAGTCGAACGAGCGGTCGCCGTACACCGTGATCACGACCGGAATGATCATTCCGGGCTGATCCTGAGTCCGCGCGTTAAACGCCTTGCAGAACTCCATGATGTTGACGCCGTGCTGGCCCAACGCCGGACCGACGGGCGGCGAGGGGTTCGCCTTGCCCGCAGGTACCTGCAGCTTGATCTGTCCTACGACTTTCTTAGCCATGATTCTCCTCTTCTCCGTCCGTCATCTACGGACGTGCAGTCAGCGTCTGCCCTTGTGCCCGGTGACCTCACCTGACTGGCAGACTCCTGCCATAAAAAATCCCCGGCCCTTCTGCCTGGCCACAATGGCCACAGCCGGTGCGGGGAGCGCTCAACTACAATAAAAAAAGCGCCGGATCAAGGACCCGGCGCTCTTTTCTTTCATCTGATCGTGACTTATTCGTCGGCGACCGATTCGACCTGGTTGAAGTCGAACTCCACCGCAGTCGGACGACCGAAGATCTCGACGAAAACGCGCAACTTCTCCTTCTCCTCCATCACCTCTTCGATGTTGCCGGTGAAGTCCTTGAAGTTGCCCTCGATCACGCGGATCTTATCGCCCTTCTGGAAGTTGTAGCTCGGGCCGGCCGACATCTTACCTTCTTCGATCCGCTCGGTGATCTTACGGAACTCCGCTTCCGGCACCGGCGTGGGCTTGCGCTGATTGCCGCCCACAAAGCCCACGATTTTCGGCGTGTTCTTGACCACGTGCCAGGCCCGATCGCTGAGCACCATCTTCACAAAGATGTAGCCCGCGTAAAACTTACGGGTGCGCTCACGGCGCTTGCCGTTTTTGACCTCCACGACCGTCTCGGTCGGAATGAAGATCTCACCGATATCGTCCTCGACTCCTTCCGAGCGAATACGCTCTTCGAGGGCGAGTTTCGCCTTATTCTCGTATCCGGAGTAGGTCTGGACGATGTACCACTCTTTGGTGTCCGAAGATGCCATGCGTGTTCGTCCTTAAATGCCAATCGTGAGGATGTAGTCGGTAACGCGCTTCCAGATCTGGTCCGATCCCCAGAGGAAGAAGCTCAGAATGATGCTGAAGATAATCACCACCACCGTCGAACGCTGGGTGTCTTTCCAGCTCGGCCAGGTGACTTTCTTGAGCTCAATGATCACTTCGGTGAGGAAGGGATCGACCTTCGGGTGACGCTTCATCCACATGATCAGACCGACGACCGACGCGATTGCCAGCGTTGTGGTCAGCGTCAGAATCGGCGGGATCACCGTAAACTCGGACAGTGCGTCAAATGACGCCCAGATCCATTTGAAGGTCTTGTCGAAAATGACGAACGCCACCACCGCAGTGGAGATATACGTCAGCGTGACCAGGCGCGAAACGTCCATAATTGCTCTCGTTTGGCGCGCTCTCTTAGCCAGCTCATCATGACATGAGCTGCCGGCGCCGGGAACAAAGACGGGGCTCTCGTAATGAGGCCCCGCGCGTAACATCCCGATTCTTTCGGGAAGCAGGCCAGGAGGGACTCGAACCCCCGACCGTCGGATTTGGAATCCGATGCTCTACCAACTGAGCTACTGGCCTAAACCGAGCGACAGGATAGAACAGGGCGCTTAAGGCGCCCTGTTCCCACACCGTTTAACAGGCAACGACAGCCCGTCGCGGGTTTATTTCGCGCCTCCCGCATGGATTGCGAGAGGCGCTTTCTCATCTTATTCGATGATTTTGGTGACGACGCCGGCGCCGACGGTACGGCTACCTTCGCGAACCGCGAAGCGAAGGCCTTCTTCCATGGCGATCGGGGTGATCAGGTTGGCGGTAACCGTGATGCGGTCGCCAGGCATGACCATCTCAACGCCTTCTTCCAGAATGATCTCACCGGTAACGTCGGTGGTGCGGAAGTAGAACTGCGGGCGGTAACCGGCGAAGAAGGGAGTGTGACGTCCGCCTTCTTCCTTGGTCAGCACGTAGATCTCGGCGGCGAACTTGGTGTGCGGGGTCACGCTGCCCGGCTTGGCCAGAACCTGGCCGCGCTTGACATCTTCCTTCTTGATACCGCGAAGGAGGCAACCGACGTTGTCGCCAGCCTGACCGGCATCGAGGAACTTGCGGAACATTTCAACGGCGGTAACAACCGTCTTCTCCGCTTTTTCCTGAAGGCCGACGATTTCGGCTTCGTCGCCAGGCTTAATCACACCACGCTCGATGCGACCGGTAACGACCGTACCGCGACCCGAGATCGAGAACACGTCTTCGATCGGCATCAGGAAGGTCTTGTCGGTGGCGCGCTCAGGCAGCGGGATGTAGCGGTCAACTTCGGCCATCAGCTTGAGGATGGCGTCGGCACCGTAGGGGCCAGCTTCGCCTTCCAGCGCCTGAAGCGCCGAACCGATCACGATGGGAATGTCGTCGCCGGGGAAGTCGTACTTGCTCAGAAGCTCGCGAACTTCCATTTCGACCAGCTCAAGCAGGTCCTCATCGTCGACCATGTCGGCCTTGTTGAGGAAAACCACCATCGCGGGGACACCGACCTGACCGGCCAGAAGGATGTGCTCACGGGTCTGCGGCATCGGGCCGTCAGCGGCCGAAACCACCAGAATGGCGCCGTCCATCTGCGCCGCACCGGTGATCATGTTCTTGACGTAGTCAGCGTGACCCGGGCAGTCCACGTGAGCGTAGTGACGGTTTTCCGTCTCGTACTCAACGTGAGAGGTCGAGATCGTGATGCCGCGCTCGCGCTCTTCCGGAGCTTTGTCGATTTCGTCGAACGCTTTCACATCGCCGCCAGACGCTTCAGCGAGCACTCGAGTGATCGCCGCGGTCAAGGTGGTTTTCCCGTGATCGACGTGACCAATGGTCCCGACGTTCACGTGGGGTTTCGTGCGCTCGAATTTCTCCTTGGCCATGATTCTCAACTCCTCTGGCGGTGTGTCGCCAAATGTACGTTTGGACAAATGCTTGGGTTGGACGGGCAGCGCCTGGTCACTGTTGGACCGCACGACGTTGCCACCTGACAACATCGCTGAGCCCCTGTCTCCAGGGGCTCTTGCGTCCAGTGGCTTTGCCGCAAGCCCTCGATCGGATTCGAACCGATGACCCCTTCCTTACCATGGAAGTGCTCTACCTGCTGAGCTACGAGGGCGTGAACGCTCGTCAACGGCGCTGCATCGTTGACTCGCTATGTGTTGAGAGCGGGAGACGGGACTCGAACCCGCAACCCTCAGCTTGGAAGGCTGATGCTCTACCAATTGAGCTACTCCCGCGCTGACTGACCCGGTTTATCGCTTCGGTCAGAACGTCTCTCATGGTGGGGGCAGGATTCGAACCTGCGAAGGCTGAGCCGCCAGATTTACAGTCTGGTCCCTTTGACCGCTCGGGAACCCCACCGGGCGCGATACCTACTATGTGACTTCGAGGATTGAGTCAACCTCATTTCTCGAAAAAAGCTGGCGACGGGACTCGAACCTGCAACCTACTGCTTACAAGGCAGTTGCTCTACCAATTGAGCTACGCCAGCAAACGCTGTCGGTTACGTCTTACATCGATGACCGCGTCGTGCTTTGTGCGGCCCCGTCAGCAGGGGCAGATAGATATAGCCCCTTCGAAAGGGTGTCAAGCGAAAAGCGACCGCTTTTTTCGATCGGCGTAAATTCTTTCATTTTGACGCTATTCCTAGCGATCTCGCGCGATCGTAGAGCCCAATCGCCGCCGCTACCGACACATTTAAACTCTCCACACCCTCGCGAAGCGGGATCGTCACTCGAAAATCGCACTCTTTCGCCACGTTCGGGCGAATGCCTCGATGCTCCCCCCCCATGACCAGAGCCGCGCGCATGGACCAATCCTGCTCCCAAAGCGCAGAGCCCCCCTCAGCCAGGGTACCAACCACCCAGAATTGGGCCTCCTTAAGCTCCCGCAGCGCGCGCGCGATGTTGGTGACCTGAACCACCGGCACATGAAAGGCCATCCCGGCCGACGCACGCACCACCGCCGCGCTCACCCCCGCAGCGCGATCTTTGGCCACGATCACTGCATCGACGTCGAAGGCCGCCGCACTACGCAGGATTGCTCCCAGGTTGCCCGCGTCCTGGACCTGCTCCAGCACAAGCACACACGCCGGGCTGCGATCGCCGATGCGCTCGATCACCTCCCCGAGGCTCGCGTAGGGGAAGGAGCCCACGCGCGCGGCGATCCGTTGATGGTTCCCCTCGCAGAGGGCGTCCATCTCCTCAGCGCTCACAGTGCGCACGCTCAGGCGACGATCCTCGGCCATCTGTGCGATCTTCTCAAACTTCGGATCGCCGAGTTGACCGACGACATAGAGTTCCTCCACCGAGCGTGGGGCCCGTGCCAGGACCTCTTCGACCGGATGCACACCAAAGACAATCATCGGATCTCCTCCAACCAACTCATGACAGACTCGCAGACCGCATCGACCGCCGCGCCCGGATCTGGAGCCTGGTAAATGGGGCGACCGATCACGAGATATGTGCTCCCGGAAGCCATCGCACGCCCGGGCGTCATGGTGCGCGCCTGATCGTCACCGGCGATGTGCACATCTTCCAGACGAATGCCCGGGGTAACCAGCACCGGCCTGGTACCGACTCGCGCGCGCAAGCCTTCCGCCTCGTGCGCCGAGCAGACTACCCCGTTGACACCGGACTTTAACGCCAACGCTCCTAATTTTTCAGCCCAGTCCGTCACCCCCATGCCCACGCCCACCGAGGGAAGCTCCCGGGACTTGAGGCTGGTCAGCGCGCTGACCGCAACGACCAGCGGAGGATCTTCAGGGCGCCCGCGCTCCGCACCACGTACCGCCTGGCGCAACATCGCCTCGCCACCGCTCGCATGCACCGTCAGCATAAAGACCCCGGGATGCTCCGCAGCCGCCGCACACGCATCGCTGACCACGCTGGGGATGTCGTGAAACTTCAGATCGAGAAAGACCTTTGCTCCCCGGGCATCCAGCGCGTTGAGGATCTCCGGCCCATATCGCGTAAAGAGGCGCATCCCCACCTTGTAGCGCGCCACACGCTCGCCAAGCGTCTCCACAAGCTCCAGCGCTTCATCCAGTGTGTCGAAGTCCAGCGCTACCACGACGCGTTCGCGGACAAGCCCGGCGGCGCGAGCTCCCAGATCAGTCATCGTTCCCCTCGCGCGTCCCTGGTCAACGCTTTGATCCGATCCACCACCTCACTCAAGGGGATCATCTCGTTTTCGGATTGATGGCGCACCTTCACCTCCGCCTCGCCATTTTCCACACCGCGTCCCCCCAGCGTCAGGCGCACGGGAATCCCGATCAGATCGGCATCTTTGAACTTGTTACCCGCTCGGAGATCGCGATCGTCGAGAATCACCTCCACACCGGCAGCCTGAAGCTCGCTGTAGATACGCTCAGCCTCCGAGACCACAAGCTCGTTCTTAAGGTGCAGCGGGCAGATCACCACCTGATAGGGGGCCACCGCCATCGGGAAGATGATGCCGTCATCGTCGTGATTCTGCTCGATTACTGCTGCCAGAATCCGCGTCACCCCGATCCCGTAGCAGCCCATCTGCATCGGGCGATGATCGCCATTCTCGTCGAGCACGTTGGCGTTCATCGCTTTGGAGTACTTATCTCCCAGAAAGAAGACATGCCCCACTTCGATGCCGCGGTGCGCCTCCAGCGTCCCTCCACAGCGGCCGCAGATATCGCCTGCACCGGCCTGGCGAAGATCCGCAAACGCACCCACCTCAAAGTCTCGCCCGTGGTTGACGTTGACGTGGTGCTTGTCCTTGAGGTTCGCGCCGACGATGAAGTCGACCATCGGCTCCACAGCCAGATCCGCAATGATTTCGACGCCTTCCACACCCACCGGTCCGGCAAAGCCCACCGGTGCTTTGGTCAACGCCTCCACCTCCGCATCACCCGCCATGCGCAGTTCCTGAACATCGCGACCGAGTTCGCCATTGAGGTAGGCCTTGAGCTTGAGCTCATTGACCTGATGATCGCCCCGCGTCAGCACGATCAGCGGCGTCTCGTCGGCCATGTACACAAGGGTCTTGACGATGAGCTCGGCCGGCCGCTTCAGATAGGCCGATACCTCCTCAATCGTTCGCGCCTTCGGGGTTCGCAAGGTCGCAAGCTCCGAGCCACCGGGCTTGCCGGCTTCAGCGACGTCCAGGCGAATCTCGGCCTTCTCCACGTTGGCCGCATACCCGCACTCGGTGCAGCTGACGATCTCATCTTCGCCCGTCTCCGCCAGCACCTGGAACTCGTGAGAGCGGCTCCCGCCAATGTTGCCGGTGTCGGCCTCCACCGCGCGATACTCCAGCCCCAGCCGCTTAAAGATGCGGTGGTAAGCCTCAAACATCACGTCGTAGCTCTTCAGCGCGCCCTCTTCATCCACATCAAAGGAGTAGGCGTCCTTCATGATGAACTCGCGTCCCCGCATCAACCCGAAGCGCGGGCGAGTCTCATCGCGAAACTTGGTCTGAATTTGATAGACGTTGAGCGGGAGCTGCTTGTAGCTCTTCACATCGCCGCGGATCATGTCGGTGACGACCTCTTCATGGGTCGGCCCGAAGCAGAATTCTGCACCTTTGCGATCGCGAAAACGCAAGAGCTCCGCGCCGTATTGCGTCCAGCGCCCCGACTCCTGCCACAACTCTGCGGGCTGCACCGCCGGAAGATGAACCTCCTGAGCGCCGGCGCGATCCATCTCCTCGCGCACGATCTGCTCGATCTTGCGCACGCTACGCCAGCCCAGAGGCAGAAAGTCATAGATTCCTCGCGCCAGCATGCGGATAAACCCGCCGCGGACCAGGAGCTGATGGCTGACGACCTCGGCATCTGCCGGATCTTCTTTTCGAGTAGGGACAAACATCGTGGAGAGTCGCATAAGCTCCGTTCCGTCTTCTGCAGTTATGTTGGGCCAGTTCGGGCGCACCGGTGGCGCGAGCAGGCGCATATAAACGCCTGCCGCCGCGTCGTGTCAATCA
Organism: Lujinxingia sediminis; assembly: GCF_004005565.1. Classification (NCBI taxonomy): domain Bacteria; class Deltaproteobacteria; order Bradymonadales; family Lujinxingiaceae; genus Lujinxingia; species Lujinxingia sediminis. Next base: position 545,688 of record NZ_SADD01000002.1, read on the forward strand.
CGCCCGCCCTGCTTCACTGCTCTACCACGCGCCCACATCAGGCGCGCCCACCTAGAGGATTGCGATCCCCAGCGCCATCAACCCGAAGAAGGCGATCAGCGCGAATATCCCCAGCGCGACGAGCCCCAGCTGGATGTACCCCAGAATCATCCCTACCGTGGCCACCGTCAGCCCCGCCGACGGGGCCTCTCCCTGGAGGATTTTTTTCCGCTCGATATGACCGCAGATCACCGCCGCGATCGCGGCCAGAGCCGGCAGAAGTGTCCACGCTCCCACCCCGCAGAAAAGCGCCGCCCAGGCCATCTGCGAGGGCTTATTCTCCGGCATCCCGTGCGATGGGTGGGACGGGTCGTAGGGGGGCGGCGAGTGGTGGGGTATGTGTGTCATAAGCTCGTATCTCGTAGGTTGCGAGGCGATCACGTACGTCGGGCGGCAACGATGGTCCCCGGGGTCTTCGCGTCAACTCCAGACACCACCATAACGAATCGTGCCCTGACTTGCATTCGCCCAAATCCGTGACATCGCTCAGAAAGTTTGGGCACCCCTGCTCAAACGTCTAGTCGAATTCGTATCGGTGCTAAATATTTAACGCTCCGAAGACGTTAAACCGGTCCGATCACTTCGCCGAACTCCTCTCCTCTCGGTGCCTATGCCCTCCTCTGAGACCAGCCCCATACAGGATGTGCCAGCAGCTGAGAGTTCTGAGCAGATGCTGCCAACCGAGCGTAACGTCGGCGTGACGTTAAAGCGCGCACTTATGCTCAGCCTTCTTCTGCACGCTCTGGCTGCGCTGCCGGTGCTCTTTGCCGACTCCGCTCCCGAGGTGGGCCTGGATAGCGAGTGGATCGGGCGTTTTGCCGAACTCGAGGGCATTGGTCACGGCAGCGCAGACTTCGAGCCGCAGCGCGAGACGGACTGGGAGGAGCCGCAGATGCACAGCGCGCTGCTCGCTGAGGAGGAGCCATCCGAACCCAAGCCCCCCGTCGAGGATCCCGAGCCCGAACTTGATGAGGAAGAGCCCCCGGTTGAGGAAGCTCCCGAGCCTCACGTTCCAGAAGACGTGGCGGTCGGAGCGCCGGAGCCCCAACCTGCTGAAGAACAGCCAAACGCGGCATCCGTCGCCCCCGAAAAGAGGGTCCGGGCCGAGGAAGATCGCAGCGCAGCGAGCGAAGAATCGCCTCCTCCTGTGGAGCCAACCCCAACAGCAAACGCGGCTTCGTCAGCGGTTCCCGCCATCGATCGCTCCAGCCCGAGCAACCTCCCCGATATGCGCCACTACGGCCCGGGCAACGCCCGCATGACCGCGCTGGTGCGCCTCGATCGGCTGCGCGGCGCGCCCTATCAGGAGCAAGCCTCCCGGCTGATTCAGGCCGTCCCCGACTACCGCATCCTGCTCGAGACCACCGGTCTCGATCCGATTACCGAACTCGACGCCATTTTTATGGCGTCGGCGAACCCCAACCATCTCCATGAGACCTTTCTGGCGGTGCGCCACCGCTACGAAGATGGCCAGCTGCGCGATCTTCTCGATGGTCGCTTTGCCGAACCGCCCCCGTGGAGCGAGGGCCGACGCCCCTCCCGAGCGCTCGTCCCCGACACCGGCCGCTACCGCGACCCCCGTCAGGTCGTGCTCGCCGCCCGGGGCCTGGCGCTGGTAGGAAAGCCCGGCTGGTTCGGCCATTTCGATCGGCGCATCGACGCCAACTCCGAGATCGTCGGCGACACTCAGGTCCCCGAGAACTTCCGCCTCCTCGACGGCCTGCGCCGCATCGAAGAGGTCGCCGAAGATCAAAACACCATCGCACTGATCAGCGCCTCCGGCCTCGTCTACTACGCCCCGGGCATCGGTACACTCCCACGCTTTGAGGCAGTGCGCCTGAGCCTGTCTCACCCGGCCAACCCGCGCCTGACCATCGATCTTCGCTTCCGCTCCGAGTCCCAGGCCGCCTCATTCGCGGAGAGTTGCCCCTCTCTCCAGCGTCGCATCATCGGAGGCATCCCCGCCGCGCGCATGCTCGGCATCGCCGCGCTGATCGAACGCCTGGAATGCGCCCAATCCGAAGATTACGTCACCGTCACCGGCCAGTACTCGGCCCGTGAACTCACCACGATCTTGCAATTCGCCACCCCCTTCGTTCCTCGCCCCCCCTCTCTCACCGGGCTCCCTCAGGCTCCACCGCCTCCCGCTCCCCCCGAACTCCCCACCGAAGCTGCCGCCGAATCCTTCCCCGAAGATCCGAGCGATGCGAGCGACGCGGAACCGTCGACAACCTCGGTATTAGAAGACGCCGGAGAGCTCGACGACCACTGAGCGATCGAACGCCTGGCACCCGATCTTTTTAAATATGTACGAGTGCCTGGCACCCGATCTTCTCGAACATGTACAGGCGCCTGGCACCCGATCTTTTTAAATATGTACGAGCGCCTGGCATCCGATCTTCTCGAACATGTACAGGCGCCTGGCACCCGATCTTCTCGAACATGTACGGGCGCCTGGCACCCGATCTTTTGCCCCAAATCGCACCTTTGCCCCCCCATCCCCGACGCGGTATATCCGGAGACACGAACCCATCATCCCTCAGTCCCCCGATCTTCCGGAGTGACCATGTCCATGCCAGGCCTTACTGACCACGATCGCGCCGACGCGCGCCGCGTCGCCGATCTCCTTAGAGAGCGCTGGCGATTGGATGCCGAGCTACAGCCCTTTCGGGCATTCTCCTACGACTTCCACGCCGCAGACTGGCCGCACCTGCACCTCGAAGACGTCACCGGAATCCCCTTCTTAGACGGGGTGGTGGGCATTGAGCAGTACCAGCACCGCGCCCGGGTACGTGCGCAACACGGCGATCTCTTCGCCGCCGGCACCGCTCCGGCTCCCGGCTACGAAGACTACTGCCAGCACCACCTCGCGCTGGGCGCCCCTGAGCTCATTCTGGCCACCGACGAAGATCCCCGCGCTATCGCGCAGGCCTGCAACGCCCCTGACATCCTCGATCAGCTCGCAAGCCATGCACGCCCGGCCGGCGGGCTGGTCATTCACCCCTACATGGCCATCGCCTCAGTCTGGGAGCTGGCCGAGGCGCTGCGCGCTCGCACCGATCTCCCCTGCGCGGTGGTCGGCCCGCCTCCCCCCACGCTATGGATCGCCAACGACAAAAGTCACCTCTCCACCCTGGTCGAAGAACTCCTGGGCCCGGAGTGGATCGTCGAAACCGCGCGCGCTAAAGACGCCCGCACCATCGCGCAGGCGCTCTCCGAGCTGGCCTCGCGCTGCGACTGGGTAGGCTTAAAACGCACCCGCTGCGCCTCAGCCATGGGCAACCTCGTGCTCGACGGCCGCGAGCTGCGCGCCGCTTCGCCAGATGAGCTGCTCACAGTGGTCAAGACCTTCCTCACCCGCACCCAATGGTGCGAGGGCGAAGACGTTCTCATCGTCGATTGGCTTCAAACCGACCTCTCCCCCTCCACCCAGCTCTGGATTCCGCCGGCCTCCCAGGGGCCTCCTCGCCTCGACGGCGTCTACGAACAACTTCTCGAAGGCCCCGAGAAGATGTTTTTAGGAAGTCGCCCCTCCACACTGCCCGAAGCACTCAACGCCGCCATGGGGCAGGCCTCTCTCAAGGTCTGCGATGCGCTCCAACAGCTGGGCTACGTCGGCCGCTGCTCCTTTGACTTCATCGTCTCCGGTGATCCTCTTAGCCCCGAAGCCCACCCGCGCATCACCGAGTGCAACGGACGCTGGGGCGGCACCTCCACCCCGATGCACCTGGTCGACAGGCTCTTCCCGGCGCGCCGCCCTCACTACGTCGCCACCGATTTCTACCTGCCTCCCTCCTATCAGGGCATCACCTTCACCGAGCTCTGCGATCACCTCGGCGACGACCTCTACAACGCATCCACCGGCACCGGCCGCTACATCCTCTACAACGTGGGGCCCCTGGCCGAGCGTGGAAAATTCGACATCATCGCCCTGGGCGACACCCCGGCCACTGCCCGCCAGAATCTCGAAGATCACCTTCCCTACCGCCTCGGGCTCTGACGATCGGAGGCCTGGCACCCGTACTTTCGCTCCGAGGCGCTGACGATCGGGGGCCTGGCGCCCGTACTTTCGCTCCGAGGCGCTGACGATCGGGGGCCTGGCACCCGTACTTTCGCTCCGAGGCACCGACGATCGAGTGCCTGGCACCCGTACTTTCGGCACCCGTACTTTCGCTCCGGGGCGCTGACGATCGAGTGCCTGGCACCCGCGCGGCTCTACAACACCCAGGTCACCTCACGCGGGCTCCCAACGTTCCCGACGGTCGGCTGTGTGCCCAGCCTTCCGTGCTCGGCGCTCCCCCAGCAGAACAAGTACCGGGTTCCATCTTCGATCGCGCAGCTGTGGGCAGCTCCCGCCGAGACCGTCTCCCACTCCCATCCGGCGGCGATGCGTGTTACCGGCGCGATATTTTCGTCGATGTGCCCGCTGACCTGCTGACGGTCGTTGCTCCCCCAGCAGCGCAGAACCTTCTGCATGTCGATCGCACACACATGCCCGTATCCACCGCTGAGCATGGTGACCTGCGAGATCCCCGTCAAAGTCCGGGCTTCGAGCGAGGGGACCTGCTCCTCACCGGGCACCGCTCCCCAGCAGCGAACATCGCCCGCTGCGCTCACCCCACAGCTGTAATGCTCCCCGGCCACAAGCCGGGTTACGCTCTTTGCCCCGCCCACCTTTCGGACCTCTCCCGGCTCCCCCTCACCCTCCCCGTAGCCGACTGCGCCGAAGCGCCGATCTCCGAAACACCAGACATCCCCGGCGGCCACCGCACAGCTATGATGCGAACCCACCGCGCCATCCGCAACCCAGCTGCCTTCTACGGTTTCGATCTCCACAACCACCCCGCCGGCAATGGCGCTGGCCGGCCCGATCTGTCCGAACTCTCCCGACCCCCAGCAGTAGAGCTTTCCAGCGCGCCACCCACAGCTATGCTGCGCGCCGGCGGCCACCTCCTCCCAGTCCGAGCGCTGCCCCACCCGCGTCACTCCCAGCTCCCCGGCCATTTGCGGCGAGGCCTGGTTGGCCTCATTTGCTCCCCAGCAATAGAGCTTGCCCTCGATATCCACCGCACAGGTATGGGCTTCACCAGCGGCCACCCGTGCCCAACGCCCTTCCACGCGCCGGGCCGACCAGGTCGCCCCGGCCTGCGTCACGCCCAGCTGACCCGAGGTGTTATCCCCCCAGCATAAAAGCGCCCCCGTCTCGAGAATCCCGCAGGTATGCCGCCCCCCGGCGCTGACCTGATGCCAGCGCGGTGCCTCCACCTCAAAGTGCGACGCGTAACGCTCGCACGCCCCGCTCTCCGGATCGCACCCCTCCACCTGCACCAGATAACGCCCCGGTCCGGGCACCTCAACCGCCACCGTCCCGGGCTGCTCACATCCCCACCCAAGCGCAGTGCCGCAGCTGGACAGCTCGCACCCTTCCTCCAACGCCCACATCCCGCAACTCAGCTCACAGCCCGGTGCATCACAGGCAATGGTGAGTTCCCCGACCTCCCGAAAGAAGCGCGACGCGCTGAGATCCCCCTCCACCTCCAGCCCAATCGGCGGTCCCACCTCAAAGCTCCACCAGACTTCCTCACTGACCTCATCGCCCTTCCACGCGCGCGCGGCCAGCACATGATCGCCCTCCTCCAGCGCATCCCACATATACGTCGAGCCGCAGGTCTCAAATGCCCCGCCATCCCGCGCGCACTGCAGTTCACAGCCCTGGGGCTCACAGCCCAACTCAAAATAGGCCGAGCCTCCCGCCGCCGCGATCTCCGGGCCATCGAGGATCATCGCTCGGAACGCCCCGGGCTCAGCCCCCCCATCAGCGCCCAGCTCCAACGCCGCCTCCCCATCGACCATCAACACGCAGCCGGCCAGCCCCAACACCAGCCCCAAAAGCGCCCAGCCCCGCCGCACACCACCCCACGCAAGACTTCTTCGCATGGCTCACCTCTCTTAAAGCGTGATCCAGCGCGTCTACAGCCTCAACGTCGTCGCGCGCCCTCCAGTTATGTCACTCCGATGCGAGGAGGCTAACACAGCCGCACAGCCCCTGCCAGCGCATCGACTCGCCCTTTTCTCTCAGCGCTCCGGCGGCTCCTGGTTGACCTCAACCAGCGCCCGGTAGAGCTCTTCACCCTCGGCCTCGGCAAGCTCCGCGAGCACCCCGGCAAGCTCAAGTTGATCGTCGATCAGTGGCGAGAGCTCATCGACCTCCCAGGCACCGGCGAGCTTGATGCCGTTGATAAAGAAGGTCGGCGTGCCCTGCACCCCGGCGTTGTACCCGACCTCCACATCGGCCTGGATCCTCGAGGTGACCTCATCGCTGCGCATCCGCGCATAGAGGTCATCGCCCTCATAGCCCGCCTCACCCGCCATCGCCTCCAGACGCTCGTCACTCAGATCGCCACCGGCCTCAAAAAGCAGATCGTGCATCTTCCAAAAGTCCCCGCCATCCTCCACCACCACCGAGGCGGCTGCGGCATGTCCGGCACGCGTGTGGCTTGGCAGGGGATAATGCTTGTACACAAGCCTCAGCCCCTGGCTCCCATAACGCTCGACCAGCGCATCCCAGGTATGGCGAGCGCGCTCACAAAAACCACACTGAAAGTCCGAGAACACCACCACCGTCACCCGCGCATCCTCTGCCGACGCCCCTTTCACCGGCGACTCTCCCACGGGAATGTAGGCCACCTCAAAGCCCTCCCCGACCGCCGTCTCATCCTCCACCTCGGCGATTTCCTGCCAGTTCACCGGCTGATAATTCTCCAGGGTGCGACGCCAGCTCACCGCCTCAGCGGCCACCCCGGCATCCAGAAGCGCCCCGGCCGCCTCCAACTCCCCGTCGATCACGGCCATCCACTCCGAAGGCTCCACCGCGCCGACCACACGCGTCCCGTTTACAAAATAGGTCGGCGTCCCCTGCACGCCCACCCGCTCGCCAATGGCCCGATCCCGGGCGATCACCTGCTCGGTGTAAGCACCGTCGCGATCCTCGCGCCAGCGCGCCACATCCAGCCCCACCCGGGCAGCCATCGCCTCAAGCCGACGCTCCCCGAACTCACCACGGGCCTCATAGATCGCCTCAAGATACTCCCAGAACCTCCCCTGCGCCTGCGCAGCCACAAGCGCGCGATGCGCCCCCTCCAACTCCGCGTCCTCGCTCAGCGGCCAGAAGCGGTAGAGCACCCGCACGCCCTCCCGCGACGCCATCATCGCCTTGAGCGTCTGGTGCCCCCTGGCACAATACCCGCATCGAAGATCAGCAAAGACCTGCACAGTCACCGGCGCATCGAGATCCCCCCACACCGCTGCCCCTTCGGTCGGCAGAGGGATCATCGCATCGACCGACTCCCCGGCCGCACGCGCCCGCTCCATCACCTCATAGCGCCGCGCCTGCTCAGCGGCCCGCGGTGAGGCGCAGTAGGTCAGAAAGCGCTGCCCCTGCTCACTGACACATTGCTCCGTGCTCAGCTCTACCGCAGCGCCGCCCCCCGAGGCACAACCCGCTCCCAACACCATCGCCCCCAACAGCGCGCCCGCCCCTGCTGCCCCCTTCATCCACCTCATGTGCCGCATCATATGCTCCCTGGCTTCATCATTGTCACGCATCCCACAACCCTCACACCCTCAGACCGGACTCGATCCCATCGCCCAGGGCACCACCAGGAGCACCACCACCGCCCCCAGAAAATACAGTCCGCGAACCGCACGAAGCCGTCGATCGCGCTGCGCGCGCTCCTCCCGAAGCTGCACCGCCCCGGCAACCTCGTCGTCGATCTTATAATAACGCGGCAGCGCCCGTTGCGGCCACGCCAGAAAGGAGCCCACCAGCAACACCACCGCCGGCGTCGGGTTCTCTTGCAACCATCCCGCCCAGCTCCCCGCCACCCCCACCGCCACAAAGAGCGCGTAGCCCACCGCGCTCAGCCTCACCCGCCAACGCATCACATGATCAAAGCGTTTAAGCTCCTCGCTCACACCTTCTCCCTTCTGCCAAAGCCTCGATCGCCCAGCCCCGGTGCGATCTTCTCGCGAACCACAACATCGGTGCCAACGCCCTCCTTCCCTACCACCCGCGCTTGGCCCGCCGCCACCAATACGGTAAAAACCTGTAGCTCTTCGCCCCCCACTGCACTTGATTGAGGATTTTATGGGCGCGCCTTCGATGAAAACTCTCCTCGCACTTCCTTTCTTTGCCGCACTCGCGCTCAGCTCCGGCTGCAGCCTCACCCTGGATCTGGAGCAGTGTGCCTCAGACACCGACTGCGCCGGCGACCAGACCTGCTCGGCCGATGGCCTCTGCGCCGCCCCCGGCGAAGACCAGGGGCGCCAACTCACCGGTGGCCCCTGCCAGCGCCTCGAAGGTGACACTGAGAGCGCCGATCCCTTTTTAATGGGTGTGGTCCTGCAACTCTCCGGCAGCGGCGCCGGCTTTGGCACGCCGATGCTCGAGTCGATCCTGATGGCGACCAACAACATCAACGGCTTCGGCGGCATCGCCGGACGCCGCATCGGCCTGGTCGTCTGCGACACTCAGGGTAGCAATTCCACCGCGCGCGCGGCCGCCGAACATCTGGTCGACAACGCCGGGGTCAGCGCCATCATCGGCTTTAACTCCAGCCAGACCATCAGCATCAGCCAGGACATCACCGTCCCCAACGACGTGCTGCTGATGAGCCCCTCGGCCACCGCCCAGACCATCAGCGGACTTGCTGACAACGATCTGGTCTTCCGCACCGCGCCCAACGACGAGTTCCAGGCCGAGGCTTTTGCCGAGCTCCTCTCCCACACCCTGGAGACGACCCTCCCCGAAGCCGGCATCGCCGAGCCCAAGCTCGCCATCATGGTCCGCCGCGACGACAGCTACGCCGGGGGGTTGAGTGAAACCATCATCCCTCTGCTCCCGACCGCCATCACGGAAGGCGGCGAGGATCGTTTCACGGTCAACAACTACACCAACTCCGGTGTGGGCGAGCCGGTCGACTACACCGGCGACGTCGCCGTAGTCGCCAGCCAGAGCACCCCGCCTGATGTCGTCGCCATCTTCGGCAGCGCCGAAGCCTGGGAGCTGATCTCCTACTTCGAGATCGCGCTGGAGAACCAGCCGCTCTACTTCGGCGTCGACGCCATGAAGAACGCCCAGCTCGCCGGCCAGGCCAATACCGCCCTCGAAGGTCGCATCTGGGGTACCGGACCGCGCAACATCGGCGACGCCGGCTACGTGCCCTACCTGACCTTCCGCACCCAGTTTGAATCCCGCATCGAAGACGATCCCGACAAGTACCAGTTTGTCGCCAACGCCTTCGACGCCGTCTACGCCCTGGCCTTTGCCGCGGCCGCCGAAGGCTTTACCGGACCCGAGCTCGCCCAGGGTCTGCGCCGCTTAAGCGAGGGCCCAGAGATCACCCCGCGCGCCGCCGAGGCCCAGCAGGCCGTCAACACCCTGCTCGCCGGCGGCACGATCTCGTACCTGGGCGCCAGCGGCCCGATGTTCTTCGATCAAAATGGGGATCCACAACCCACGCCGATCTCGCTATGGTGTTTCCAAGACGCTTCCGTTCCTGAAGAGGGCGAGATCTACTCGGAGACCCGAGAGTTCACGCCCTTGACCTGTTCCGAACCCGAAGGCTGAGTTTTTGCCTCAGTCTACGCCCTGTTGAGGCACCCTTAATGAACCTGCTGCACCGGCTTATTGGATCGTCCGTACTGGCCACCGCACTGCTCCTTGGTGCATGTGCCTTAAGCGGGTGCAGCCTGCTCATTGAGACCGAGACCTGCCAGTCCGACGCCGACTGCGCCGGGGGCGCCTGCTCCGCCGATAGCATCTGCGTGGACGACTCCGCCGCGCCCTGCTCCGAAGATGCCCCCTGCCCCGACGGCAAGCTCTGCACCGAAGCCGGCCAATGCGTCTCCACCCGGGGGCTGCTCGCTCCGCCCTGTGAGCTGAGCTACGGCAACATCACCGCCGATAACGCTTTTAACCTCGGCGTGCTCCTGCCGCTCTCCGGCCCCGAAGAGGGCTTCGGCCGACCGCTGCTCGACGCAGCTCGCCTGGCCCAGTCCGACTTCAACGGCATCGGCGGCGTGCTCAACCGCCCCGTCGGGCTGATCGTCTGCGACACCCGGGGCCTCGACGATCAGGCGCTTGCCGGCGCCCGTCACCTTGTCGAAGAGGCGGGCGTTGAGGCCATCATCGGCCCCGACTACTCCAGCCAGACCATCGACATCGCCACCAGCCTGACCATCGATAACGAGGTCGTGCTCATCAGCCCCTCGGCCACCGCGGCCACCATCAGCGGGCTTGTTGATAACGACCTCGTCTGGCGAACCTCCGCCTCCGACGTCATTCAGGGCATTGCGCTTGGCGAACTTCTCACCTTCATGCTCAACGATGTTGTCGAAGCCGAAGCCCCCAAACTGGCCCTGCTCACCCGCCGCGACGACACCTACGCCGACGGTCTGCAGAGCGCGCTGATCGCGCAACTTCCCGCCGAGATCACCGGCGGCGATAACACCCGCTTCGCTCCCTACAACTACGCCAACGCCAGCGCCGGTCAGACCGGTGACGACTACTTCGATACCGTCGGCGACGTCATCGCCGATGCCGCCTCCAGCGGCGAGCCCGACGTGGTCGTGATCCTGGGCTCTTCGGAGGCCTGGGAGATCGCCGCCGCACTCGACGAGGGCTTAAGCGGTGCGCCTCTCTACGTCTTTGTCGACGCCGCCCGCAACACCGACCAGGCCCAGGCCGCTCCCGAATCCCTCCAGGGACGCATCTGGGGCACCGCGCCGCAGAATATCGGCGCGGCGGACTACGCCCCCTACATCAGCTTTCGGCTCAAGTACCTCTCGGAGTACAACCGCGATCCCAACGACTTCCAATTTGTCGCCAACGCCTTCGACGCCCTCTATGTCGTGGCACTGGGCGCGGCCGGCGAAGGCTTCACCGGCCCCCAGATCGCCGAGGGCATGAAACGTTTAAGCTCCGGCAACACCGTCGACCCCGGGCAAAGCCAGGCGCAGAGCGCCATCAACACCCTGCGCGGCGGAGGCTCCATCAACTTCCGCGGCGCCTCCGGCCCGCTGAATTTCGACGAACATGGCGACCCCCAGGCAAGCCCCATCGCCCTGTGGTGCTTCGACTCCAACCGCCTCCCGGAGAGCGGTGTCATCCTCAATGAGATGCTCGAATTTGTGCCCCAACGCTGCGGCGAAGACTCCTTCGACGATGAGCCTGTCGATGAGGGCGACTCCTTTGCCGACGCAGGATCCGACGCCGATCTCGATCCTGACGCCGCCGCCGACGACGCCGATATCTCACGAGATACCGACTAAGCCCGGAGCCCGTGATGACCTCCTCCACCTCCCCCATCCATGTTGTCATCACGGGCTTTGAGCCCTTTGGCGACCACGCCTACAACCCTTCCTGGGACGCGGCCAGCGCCATGGCGGAAGCCCTCGGCGCGCGCCCCCACCTGCTCTCGGTAACCTACTCCAGCGCCGCGCAGTTTGCCCGCGCCCACCTGGAGACACGGGCGCACGACCCCGGCTCACGCATCATCTTCGTGCATCTGGGTCTGGCCGCGCGTCGCGATCATCTGGCCTTTGAAGAACGCGCGATCAACCGCCGCGACCACATCCCCGACAACGCCGAGCGCCCCCTCAACCCCTCGCTCCCGCCCGAGCAGCCGCTCATCGCCGACGATCTTCCGCGCCGCCATACCCAACTTCCCCTCCCCCGCCTTCGGGAGCATTACGAGCTCCTGCGCGACGCCGACCCCGATCTTCCTCCGAGCATGCTCAGCCAGGATTGCGGCTCCTACGTCTGCAACGCGCTTCTCTACCACTCGCTGCGCGCCGCCGAGGCCGCCCGCTCTCGTGGCGTTGAGGCCGACGCCCTCTTCATTCACCTCCCTCCCCTCTCCCCCGATGCTGCCCGGCGCACCGGGCGCGCCCTGGCAAAGTCCTTCATCGCGCTCTTTGACGACGACCTCATCGCTTAAGCCCCTGCGCCACCGCAACCTCCTCCAGCGTACGTCGTAGCCACTTATGTGCCCCGCTGCGATGCGTGCGCGGGTGCCAGGCCATCGACACCGTGCCCCGCTCCAGCTCCACCGGTGGCTCAAAGATGCGTAACGGCAGATAATTCGCAAAACTCTCCGCCACACTGCGCGAGGTTGTCAGCACATAATCGGTCGCCGCCACCAGGTGCGGTGCCACCATAAAGTGCGGCACCACCACCGCCACCCGCCGCGAGCGCCCCCGCTCGGCCAACGTCATGTCGACCACCCCTTCATCATCACCCCGCGGTGAGACGAGGATGTGCGAAAGGTTGCAGTACGTGTCCAGATCCAGCGTCTTCCCCACCCCCGGGTGCCCTCGGCGCACCACCGAGACCAGATCGAGCTGAAAGAGATCTTTGCGATAAAGCGTCTCCGGCACATGCTCCGGTAACCCCAACGTCAGCACCAGATCGAGCTGTCCGGTGGCCAACCTCTCCACCGGCGAGCTCCTTCCGAGCTCGCGCACCCGAAGATCGATGCCCGGAGCTTCGCGCTCCAGACGCTCGATCAGCGGCGGCAACAACACAAACTGCGCATAGTCATTGGTCGCCAGCCTGAACACCCGCGCGCTGCTCGCCGGCTCAAAACGCTCCGGCGGGGACACCGCAACCTGCAGTGCCTCCAGCGCCACCTTTAGCGGTCCGGCCAACTCCTGGGCGCGCTCGGTAGGCACCATGTGGCGGCCCGAGCGCACCAGAAGCTCATCGCCAAAGACCTCGCGCAGCCTCCCCAGCGTGTGACTCATCGCCGACTGGCTCAACCCCACCTGGCGCGCAGCCTCACTGACACTTCCCACCGTCAGCAGCACATCGAGCGCCACGAGCAGGTTCATGTCCACGTCTTTTAAATGAATCTGATTCATAGAAACAACGTACATTATGCATTTGAAAGATAAAAGCCTGTGCGCAGACTTGAGGATGTCGCAGCGAATCCGCTGCATAACAACTCACCATAAGCTCTCAAGCATGCCTCAAAAGGAGTCGCACCATGGCCAACGCCACCTGGAACTTCGACATCTCCCACTCCGACGTCGCCTTCAAAGTGCGCCACATGATGTTCGCCAAAGTCACCGGTCGTTTCACCGACTGGACCGGTACTCTGGAGTTTGATGCGGAGAATCCCTCTGCGGCCAAAACGTCCGTCATGATTCAGGCCGCAAGCATCAACACCTCCAACGAGGACCGCGACAATCACCTGCGCTCCGGCGACTTCTTCGATGCCGAGAAGTTCCCCACCCTTGCCTTCGCAAGCACCGCTTTTAAGACCGAAGGCAAAAAGATTCTCATCGAAGGCAATCTCACCATCCGCGACGTCACCAAACCCGTCACCCTCGAAGCCGAGTTCCTGGGCAAAGCCGTCGACCCCTGGGGTAACGACCGCGTCGGGTTTAACGCCTCAACCTCCATCAACCGCAAGGACTTCGGTCTGACCTGGAACCAGGCCCTTGAGGCCGGTGGCGTACTCGTCGGAGAAAACATCGAGATCGAAATCACCGTCCAGGCGGTCAAAGCCGGCTAAAGGTTGCATCAACTCGCCACCGCGCCTCCCGACTCTGCGATCCTACAACCACGCATCTGAAGTCGCGGTGGTGAGAAAAAAAAAGACCGCCGGAGTGAACTCCGGCGGTCTTTTTTTAGCTGATTGCAGCCACTGCGCGATTGCTTAGTCGTCGCTTCCGGGACTCATCGCCCCGGCTCCCTAAAAGTCGACAAAGCTCTCAAGTTGCTTGGCGCGGCTGGGATGCCGCAACTTCTTGAGCGCCTTGGCCTCAATCTGTCGGATACGCTCGCGGGTGACGTTGAAGTCCTGACCGACCTCTTCGAGGGTGTGGTCGGACTTGCCGCCGATACCAAAGCGCATGCGCAGGACCTTCTCCTCACGCGGGGTGAGCGTGGAGAGCACCTTGCGGGTCTGGTCGGAGAGGTTCGAGTTGACCACGGCCTCCGAGGGGTTGACCGCTTCATCATCGGCGATGAAATCGCCCAGCGAGCTATCCTGCTCCTCGCCGATGGGCGTCTCCAGGCTGATGGGCTCCTTGGCGATCTTGAGGACCTTGCGGACCTTCTCCACCGGCATGTCCATCTTATCGGCGATCTCATCGGGCGTCGGCGGGCGTCCCAGGTCCTGGACCAGGTAGCGCTCGGTACGCGCGAGTTTGTTGATCGTCTCGATCATGTGCACCGGGATACGGATCGTGCGGGCCTGGTCGGCAATCGCACGCGTGATCGCCTGACGAATCCACCAGGTGGCGTAGGTCGAGAACTTATAGCCACGCTGGTATTCGAACTTATCGACCGCCTTCATCAGACCGATGTTGCCTTCCTGGATCAGATCCAGGAACTGCAGACCACGGTTGGTGTACTTCTTGGCGATCGAGACAACCAGACGCAGGTTCGCCTCGACCAGCTCGGCCTTGGCGCGCTCGGCGATCTTCTCGCCAGCAAGCACCGCCTGGTAGGTGATGCGCAGGGAGTTGACCGATTGACCGGCCTCGATCTCCACGGCACGCACGCGCCGGCGAAGGCTGCGCATCTCCTGGTAGATCTCGTTGAAGCGACCCGCGGTCATGCGGCGACGTTCCAGCTGCGCGATGGCATGCTCGTCATCCGCACGCAGCCCCTTGGCGATCTCGGTGGCCTCCACAAAGCTAAAACGCGTCAGGCGTTGCGCCCGCGCAAGCTCGCTCTCGGCCTTGTCGATGCGCAGGATCATGCCCTTGAACTTGGCCACGATCTTGTCGGTGTGCTTCTTGGTCAGACGCACGTTCTTCATCAGCGCGAACATCTCGCGGCGGTTGGCCTTGATCTCTTCGCGAAGCTTCTTGCGGTCAACCAGCGAAATGCCTCGACGCGTGATCAGCTCTTCGCCCAACGAGCGATTACGCCTGTGCAGCTGACGCACCCGATCGATCTGGTTGAGGAACCAGCGCATGCGCTCATCCAGGCTCATCTCGATGACGTTGCCCTCTTCATCGCGGGGCAGATCTTCGGGGTTGGGCGCCTGGAGTACGCTGGTCAACTTGACCTTCCCGGCCTGCACGCGGTTGCCCAGAAGGATCATCTCGCGCACACCCACCGAGGTGCTCAGCACCACAGTGAGGATGGTCTTCTCGCCCTCCTCAATGCGCTTGGCGATCTCAACTTCGCCCTCACGCGTCAGCAGCGGCACCTGTCCCATCTTGCGCAGGTACATGCGCACCGGGTCAGTCCCCTTCACAAACTCATCGCTGCCCTTGGTGACCTTGGCCTTCTGCGCCTTGGTGTGCGGCACGTCGCTCTCGACCTCAACCGGCGGCTTGTATTGCGCCGGTTTGTCGACCATTTGAATCCCCAGCTCCTCGAAGAGCATCATCATATCGTCGAGCTGCTCACTGGAGAGGGTGCCTGCGGGCAGGGCGTTGTTGACCTCATCGTAGGTCAAAAACCCCTTTTCTTTCCCCATGTCGATGAGCTTTCGAACTTCCAGGCTGGTCGCTCGAGGGTTCGATTGGGCTGTGAACATCAAACTTCTCCTTGGTACGTGCCACTTCGACCGACGGATCGGGTCGGCGCTGTCGTCGCGTTTACTCCCCCACCCCATCTCTTAGATGGTCGAGGAGGCCGGGGCAAGAAACTGCGCTTGAGGATGGTTATTCCGGGCGAACTCAAAGGATTTCGCTAAATTATCAACGCCTTATCCTGATTCAAGAGGGGTTAGGGTGGCCACTTTCACGTCTCATCCCGAGGCCGAGCTCGGAGAGCTCGCATCGAGATCGAGGGCCTTTCGAAACTGGCGAACCTGCTCGAGCTGCTCGTTGATCTGCACAAAGCGCTCTCGCTCGCTGCGAAAGTCGACGTTGTTGAGCTCCCGCTGCAGATGCTCGTCCATGCGCACCGCCCACGCCTTCTTGAGCGTCCGCACGCAGTCCCGGTACCAACGCAGCGCCTCTTCCGGACCGTAAAGGCGCTGACTTTCGACCTCGGCCAGAGCCGCGATCACCGTCTCACGCATCCCGCCCGGCGGGGTGGCCTCTAAGAGCAGCGGCCGGTTGATACCATCATGGGTTTGGTAGTGGTTTTGGACCACGCGCAGAAAGTCGGCAAGTTCTTGACTGGAAAGGAGTTTGTCAAGCTCTTCGCGAAAAAAGTCCGAGAGCCACTTCGGCTGATCGAGCAAGACCGCCAGAACACCGTACTCCGCGCTGGGCAGTCGCGTGCCCTGTCCGGCTTTCAGCACGGCCTGACGGGCCTGATCGCGCCGCTCCGGGGGACGTTTGAGATAATCTTTTAACAGCGCCGGCTCGATCGCCAGACGTCGGGCGACCTCCCGGGCGTAATGCTCCCAGGCGGCCGGCTCTTTGACCTGGGTGAGGATGGTACCCACCCCTTCGAGCGCGCCAAGACGCGCCTCAATGGTGGCACCCTCCACCGGCTTGATCGCCCGGTCGAGCGCCCAGGCCACCAGGGGCTGGGCCGCCTCCATGCGCGCGCGCAGCGCCTCGGCGCCCTCACGTCGCACGAAGGTGTCGGGGTCGTCGGCCTCATCAAAACGCACGACCACCGCCTCCAACCCCGCACTCTCCAATGCACCCAGACATCGCAACGTGGCCTCCTCACCAGCCGAATCGCCATCAAACGCAATGATCACCCGGCGCGCAAAACGCCGCAGAAGACGCGCCTGAACCTCGGTCAGCGCGGTGCCCATCGGGGCGACCGTCACGCCGATGCCCGCGCCGTGAAGCGCGATCACGTCGAAGTTGCCCTCGACCACAAGCGCCTGCTCCTCCTTGCCCATGGCCGACTTCGCCACATCAAGCCCGTAGAGTTGCTCCCCCTTGGTGTAAAAGGGCGTCTCCGGGGAGTTGATGTATTTAGCGCCGCCGCCATCAGAAGCAAGAGCTCGTCCCCCGAAAGCCAGGGTATTTCCCCAGACATCGACCACCGGAAAGACCACACGGTGGCGGAAACGGTCGTAATGACCGCCGCGATCGTTGGCGATCGCCAGGCCGGCACGCTCCAGCCAGGCTGGCTTAAAGCCCTTTTGGCCCAGCGCCTCAATCGTGTTCTCCCAGCCATCAGGCGCATAGCCCAGCCCGAAAGTGCGTGCGGTCGCTTCGTCGATCCCGCGCTCGGCCAGGTAGCGCCGGGCAACCTCACCGCGCGCCCCCCAGAGCTGCTCCTGATAGAAGTCGCGGGCGGCTTCCATGATCGCGAGGTAGATCTTTTTGCCCTCGCGACGCTTACGCGCCGCCTCGGCCTGCTGCGGACTCTCCTCAGGAATCTCAATGCCGGCGCGCTCCGCCAATGTGCGCACCGTCTCCGGGAAGTTCCACCCTTCGATCGACATCAAGAACTGAATGACGTTGCCGCCCTCACTGCACCCGAAGCACTTGTAGATGCCCATCCCCGGATGCACAAAGAAGCTCGGCGAGTTCTCGTCATGGAAGGGGCAGAGCCCCTTGTAGTTGTTGCCGGCGCGCTTGAGCGAGACGTACTGCTGGACGGTCTGCAAGATGTCCGTGCGAGCGAGCACGTCTTCTATCACGGACTGCGGTATCAATCCCATGAAGTCTCATCGTGCGTGGAGAGGGGGGGCGAAAGCGCCGGGGACGGCGTTCTTTCGCCAACGAGGTTGGCAGCTGCGGGCAAGTCTAAGGCGCTAAAAAACAACCTCGCAGAGTGAGCGCTACATCAGCGGAATCACCAGCGCCGGTCGATCAGTGTACCAGCCGGCCATCTGCTGTCAAATTTTGTGGAGTACAATCGCTCCACCCCCCGCTCGCCCGCAGCGCGCGGGGGGAAGACACGTCCGATCACCCTGTCACGCAGTAGGCCCCTGGCGAGAGGGATTCGATATCATCGCGGCAGCGCTCGCCATCGCCACAATCCTCACAGGGGCAATTGAGGCATCCGCGTGCCGGGCGCACGCCCCGGCACTCCGCGCCGCCCAGCCCCAGCGCACAGACCTCACTGGCTTCACAGACTTCCCCGCAGGGCGATCCCTGGAAGGGACGCGGCCCGCAGTAGAGCGGGTCGACCTGCCGGAAACCGGGCAAACACGAAAGGCCCTCGCCCTGGGTGCATTCGATCCAGCCAAAACCGCAGCCACCGGTGCCACAGGCGCCCTCTTTGCAATGCCCCAGCCCGCAGCTTGCGTCGCAGCTACCGCAGTGACGCGCGTCAGTCTCAAGGTCCACACACTCTCCACCGCAGAGGGTGTAGCCGGGGCGACAGGTGCACTGCCCCAGATTGCAGGAGGCCCCGGCGGGGCAGACCTCGCCACAGCCGCCGCAGTTATCGGCGTCGCGAAGCACCTCCTGACAGGCGTTGCCGCTGCCGCAGGCCTCCATGGTTCCGGTGCAGCCGCACTGGCCGTTGTTGCACACGCCGAACTCTCCGTCGCAGGCGTTTCCGCAGCTGCCGCAGTGATCGGGGTCGTTGCCCAGGTTCACCTCCTGGCCGTTGCAGATCTCGGTCCCCGGCTCAGCGGTATCTGGCGAGTCGACATCGGGCACCTCGGCGTCGGGCGAGTCGGCGTCGGGCGAATCGGCGTCGGGCACCTCCGAGTCTGGCGAGTCGGCGTCGGCAGGCACCGGATCACCATCTGGAGCGTCGGCGTCGGTATCGGATGGATCGCCGCCCTGCGTATCGTTCTCGCTGTCCGCATCACCGGGGTCTTCCAGATCCCAGCCGGTATCTTCGTCGGGCCGGTACTCACCGCTCTGAGGATCAAAGCTGCAAGCTCCCACGCCCATCCCGAGCGCCACCAACACCACTGCCATCATCCGCCATGTCGCCATCATCGCCTCATCGCATCGCGCATCCGAAATGCAGCTCGGGTGCCCATTATTTTGTCCGGCCAGCGGTGCTCGTAACGCCCAGAACACACGCTGACACACTCTCAAGTCACCGCCTCCCATCACTTTATGCGATCGCCCGAAGACTCGCCACTTGGCAAGAACAAGGCCCCGGGTGTAGGTCTGCCCTCCCCCGCGATGCCTCACTACGAGGCGTCCTCCCCGCATGCCCCCTCTGCAAGACCGAGGCCCCCCTTGAACGACGCATCCACCGAGACCTACCTTCGCAAACCCTGGGGAAGCTCCGTTCGCATGGAAGACGATCTGTGGCGGCTTCGCCTGAAGAACCCGGTGGGAAGCCTGCTGGTCAACACCTTCGTCTACCGCCACCGCGAGACGCTGGCCGTCATCGATCCGGGCTGGCCCTGGGAGGTGCAACTTCTGGAAGACGCCCTCCAGGATTTGAACTTCGGAGGCATTAAGGCTGTGACGCACTGGCTCTACACCCATAGCCACATCGATCATATGGGGTCTGCCGTGCTGCTACAGCGTCGCAGTGAGGCGCCGCATATGGTCTGGCCCTGGGTAGAGCCCCAGCTTGAGCGCTGGCATCACTACCAGGACCGGGTCAACGACTGGACGCCCTGGGTGGAGGCGGCGTTTGCGGAGCCGCAGCGCTCCCGGATTCTCGAAGAGAGGGTCGGTCGGAGCGCCGGGGGTGCGCGCATGCTCGAGCGCTTCGGCCCCGGCGCGCTCACTCGCATCCGACGCTACGAGGTCGGCGAAACCCTGGAGGTAGGCGAACTTCGCCTGGAGTTGCTCGACGCCCGGGGCCACGACCCGAGCCACCTGGCTCTCTGGGAGCCCACCCGACGCTGGCTCTTCTCCGGCGACCTTCTGCTGGCGATGCCCAGCCCCTTGAGCCGTGCGATGGGCGATGACCTTAGTCTCTACGAAGAGAGCCTCAAACGCGTCGCCCGGCTGCCCGCCGAACTCTTGCTCACCGGCCACGGCACTCACCAACGCGGCGACGATATCGCCCGCGCCGTCGCACGCTCCCGGGACCAGGTCGCATCGCTCGACCTCAACCTTCGCCAGGCACTCAGCCCCGAGCCCACTGACCTCTACACCCTGGTTCTGAAGATGGTCGGCGGCAAAGCCCTGGAACCCGCCTCCCGCTGGTGGGTTCATATCGCCAACAGCGACACCCACCTCCAGCGCATGGTCGCGCGTGGCGAAGTTGAGCTTATCGACGATGCGCGCGGGCCCTTATACCGCAGCCGCGGCTGAACGAAGGCCTGGCACCCGATCTTCGCCAGCATGTTCGAACGCCTGGCACCCGATCATTTCAATACATCTGGCGACACGATCGAACGCCTGGCACCCGTTCATTTCCTGCAACTTCGGCGATGCGATCGAACGCCTGGCTCCCGAGCTTCGCCAGCATGTTCGAACGCCTGGCACCCGTTCATTTCAATACATCTGGCGACACGATCGAACGCCTGGCACCCGAGCTTCGCCAACAGATTCGAACGCCTGGCACCCGTTCATTTCCTGCAACTTCGGCGATGCGATCGAACGCCTGGCACCCGTTCATTTCAAAAAATCCGGCGATGCGATCGAACGCCTGGCACCCGTTCATTTCCTGTAACTTCGGCGATGCGATCGAACGCCTGGCACCCGAGCTTCGCCAACAGATTCGAACGCCTGGCACCCGCACCTCCTTGAAACGATCGCACAGGTGCCAGACACCCCCTCTCACTCCACCGTCACGCTCTTAGCGAGGTTGCGGGGCTGGTCGACGTCGGTGCCCTTGAAATCGGCGATGTGATAGGCAATCAGCTGTACGGCGACCACCGAGATCAGCGGCTGCACAAACTCGGCGGCTTGAGGCAAGCGAATGACCACGTCGGCGAATTGCTCCAGACGCTCGTCGCCCTCATCACCGATGGCGATGATGCGACCGCCGCGCGCGCGAACCTCTTCGAGGTTGGAGGCCGTTTTCTCGTAAACCCGATTCCTGGGGCAGAGAACCACCACCGGCAACTGCTTGTCGATCAGCGCGATCGGGCCGTGCTTCATCTCGCCGGCGGCATAGCCTTCGGCGTGAATGTAGCTGATCTCTTTGAGCTTGAGAGCCCCCTCGGCCGCGATCGGGAACTGGTTCCCACGCCCCAGGTAGAGAAAGGAGTGCGCTTTGGAGAACTGCCGGGCAATGGCCTCGTAGGGAGCCATATCGCGCAACATCACCTCCATCTCGGCCGGCACCTCGCGCAGCGCTTCAATAAGCTTGCGCGCTTCCCCGGAGGGGAGCGTGCCGCGCAGTCGACCCAGACAGATCGCCATCATCCCCATCGCCGCCAATTGCGTGGTAAACGCCTTGGTGCTGGCAACGCCGATCTCGGGGCCGGCGTGGGTGTAGAGCACCCCGTCACTCTCGCGGGCGATTGTGGACTCAATCACATTACATACGCAGAGCGTGCGCGCGCCCAGCGTGCGCGCCTCGCGCAACGCCGCAAGTGTATCGGCGGTCTCGCCGGACTGGCTCACACCGATGACCACCGTGTTGGCGCTGACGATCGGGTCGCGGTAGCGGAACTCGCTGGCCAGCTCCACCTCCACAGGAATGCGGGCGTGCTGCTCGATCATGTAGCGCCCCACCTGGGCGGCAAAGTAGCTGGTGCCACAGGCCACAAACACGATCTTATCAATGGCCTTTACCGCATCTTCATCCAGGGCGAGCTCCGGCAGGTTCACCTCCCCGCGCTCCACGCTCACTCGCCCCCGCAGGGTATCGATGATGCGGGCGGGCTGCTCGAAGATCTCCTTGAGCATAAAATGCTTGTAGCCCTGCTTCTCCGCCGAGATCGGATCCCAGCTGATGGTCTTGACGGGCCGTTCCACAGGCGCGCATGCGGCATCAAAGATCTCAATGCCCTGGCGACTGAGAACCGCCGTGTCACCATCTTCGAGAAAGATAAAGTCACGGGTATGGCTGAGCACCGCCGGCACATCGGAGGCCGCAAATGCCCCGGAACTCCCGCGCGCGACCACCATCGGCGAAGCAAAACGCGCCACCACGAGCTCCTCGGGCTTCTCGCTGAGCATCACCAGAAGCGCGTACGACCCCTCAATGCGCTCCAGCGCCTGGCAGGTGGCCTGGTGCAGGCTTGTCGCTCCCTGCTCCAGCGCATCATCAATCAGGTGCGCCACCACCTCGGTGTCGGTTTCACTGGAGAACTCCCGGCCGCGGGCGCGCAGCTCATCTTTGAGCTCCAGGTAGTTTTCAATGATGCCATTATGGGCCACCACCACCTGCCCGGCGCGATGCGGGTGCGCGTTGAGTTCGGTGGGCCGCCCGTGGGTCGCCCAGCGCGTGTGCCCCAGCCCAATGCTGCCGTCGAAAGGCTCGCGATGGTACGCCGCCTCCAGACGCGCCAGCTTGCCTTCGGCGCGGCAGATCTGGACCTGCCCCTCATCATCGGCGATTGCAATGCCGGCCGAGTCATAGCCGCGATACTCCAGCTTTCGCAGCCCGCTAAGCAGAATGTCGCTGCACGTCTGCTCCCCAACATACCCCACGATTCCACACATAGAGTCCTCGCTCTGTGATCCGCTCTCCGGACATCCCTGTCGTCGAACTGGCCGACACCACTCGCCACAACCTGCGAGCACCCGACCTCCCCCGCGTTTCTAACGAAAACGACCTGAATAACACGGGGCGGCCTTACGACCGCCCCGCTTCTAACACAACTTCGAGGCACTTCTCACCTGCCAAGGTGACACCTCAACAAAATGCAACTCAGGGCACCTCTAGAAGCTCCGTGGGCACCGTCTCGAAGCGTACCCCGATACTGAACGCCCGCCCCTCATCGGTCTCGATATCGGCCAGCCCTGAGAGCCCTGCCAACCCACCGCAAAGCGTATTATCGGCCAGCGTACGGCACGCCGCCGACGCGGAGCTGCAGTTCTGCACATCACTCGACGCCAGCGAACACTGGTAACGATCGTTGGTGCCCGTTCCCACATACGTAAAGAGCAGCGGGGTATCCTGGATGCACTCACACTCCAGCGCCGCCTCGTTCATCGACTCAAAGAAACGATCGCGCATCAACACCCCGGAAAGCTCGCCCTCCACCAGCGCAAAGCCTCCGCCGGCCTGCAAATTTGCCTGGGGATCGTCGACCACCTGCGCGCGAATGCTCACATCAGTCAGCTCCAGCGCGATCGCCTCGATCATCCCGGGGAAGCGCGCGTTAAGGCTGCCTCCGCTCGCCCGCAACACCCCGCCCTCATCGACCCGCGCCGAAGTGAAACCAAAGCGCGGCGCGCCGTCTTCGTCATAACTCTCGGCGCTGACATACACAGCCCCCTCCCCCGAGAGGTTGGTCTGCGGCGTCTCTTCCGAATAATCCCCTTCGAGCACCTTCAGCTCCAGGCTGGCGTCGTAGGCGGTGTTGCCCCAGCTTTGAGCCTCCATCAAGTACATAAGCAGGCCGTTGTCGATGGCGAGCTGAATGTTGCCATTCACATCGCCCCCGAGCAGCGGACCGAGCGTGCCAACGACGTCGTTGCCCAGGTAGTTATCGATCGAGCCATCCCCGTTGATGTCGGCGCAACAGGTCTTATCGGTGACGATCTCAAACTTCGAAAAGTAGGTCCCCGGCCCAAAAGGACCATCGGGGCACGTCTCATCATCGGAAGGATACGCGCACTCGACCGGAGGATAATCATTCTCATCGGGCCCCGGATCCACATCGGCATCCGGCTCGTCGGCGTCGGGCACATCCGCATCACCGGCGTCGGGCTCTGCCGCAGTGTCGGCATCTTCGCCACCATCGGGGGTTGAGTCACCGCCGGTATCCCCGGCGTCGTCACCGCTGTCGGCCACAACCTCGGTGTCAGGAGCATCGGTGCCACCGACATCATCGCCGGAACACGCGCCGGTGAACATCATACCGGCAGCCACCATCGCCAGCCCGATAAGGTAACGCTGTTCTCTCATCACCCGCTCTCTCATCCCTGAAACCCGTTCGTCATGCCGCGGCGCTGCCCGAGGCCGGCCGGAGGCGTTCATTTAAATACGTCTGGTGCTCATCGTCATCGCGATGTCCCGATGGTAGCCGCGGCTCCAAACACATTGCAAACGCCGCGCTGCGTCATCGCGATGCGGCACCCGATGCGCTCAGCCGAGTTCAACCTCACCATGCGTGAGCACCGGCTGACCCTTCTCATTGAGCGTCTCCAGACCATAGCGCCCCGGCTCCACCTCCCAGATCCGCGTCGTCAGCTCCTGGCCCCGAAAGACCGGACGAGCAAAGCGCACCTTCATACGCCTGAGCCGCTCCACACGTCCCTCGGCCACGCCCTCCACCGCCGCGCGCGCCGCAAAAGCCATCGTGCAGAGCCCGTGCAGGATCACATCCGGCAGCCCCGCTGCGCGGGCCACCTCCTCATCGACATGAATGGGATTATGATCGCCAGACGCCGCCGCGTAACGCCGCGGCTGGTCCTCGGCCACCACCTGCTCCTGGGTGAAGACAACCTCCGGCGACTCCCGCACCTCCTCGCCAGCCCTCACCTTCTTCGAGCCGTTGATCGTCTTCGTGCCGTCGCCAGACTTGCGCACAAAAAGCGAGCTCGACGCCTCCACCACAAGCCCCCCCTCCCGCATCAGCTGCTGGCGTACCTCAATGAGCCAGCCTGACGACTTCTCCTCCACCTTTGCGATCTCCGAGTGCGGCGACACACGATCTCCGGGACGCAGCACATCATAAAAGGTCATCTCCTGCTCCCCGTGCACCAGGCGCAGCACATCGGCGTTGAGTTCCTCATCGCGCATCGCCATCTCCAGAGCGCCGAGGAGCGGCTGCACCGCAAAGAGCGGCGCGGCCACAAGCCCTCCCTCTGCATCTTCACGGAGGTAGCGCGCCTGGCGATCATCGACCGCCTCGGCGTACGCGATCATCTCCGCGGGGTTGAGATCGCGAGGCGGCATCTTAAACCTCTTGCCCACAACCTCCCCGTTGGGGCCTTCGGCCCCCTGGCCGCTCCCCTCCGACGTTCCGCTCGTTGCCTGCACATCGGCCTTCGGCGCGCCGGCAGCGATCGCCCCGGCAGCCTGAAGGTCGAAGTAAGACGCGAACTTCATCAACACCCCCATGGCATCGGCTTTGATCTGCCCGGACATAAAGGCCTTCTGCGCCGAGAGCTGACCTGCGGCCAGCTCAAGGAGCGTCTGCGCGCTGTCGAACGTCACCCTGGCGCTGACCGTGTCGGGGGTGCCCTCCACAACACTCGCACTCCCCTCGCTTACGCGCAGCCCGTAGGTACCGGCACCGCGAACCTCAAAGACCAGCCCGGCGTCCCAGCTCGCGCCGGCCTCCCGATCAAAGACCTGCGGGAGCGCCTCGAAGATCCCTCGCGCCCGCGCGGCATCCTCCACCGCACGCTCACTGCAGCTGCCAGCCGGCGCGGTGATCGCCTCAAAACGCCTGCCGACCTCCTCCACCGTCCAGGCATCCTCGCGCTCCACACCGGGCGTCGTCTCCATCATATACTCAAAATAGTGGCGACCATGCGCCCCGAACACACGTCCCGAAACCCCGGCGGCATCCTCACTCGCGAGCCAGAGCACCAGCGGCGCGACGTCTTCCGCCGCATAGCTCTCGGGCACCATGTCGAGCGCTTCGGTCATGCGGGTCTTGGCCACCGGCGCGATCGCGTTGCAGGTGATGTTGTAACGGGCGCACTCCAGCGCCACCACCCGCGTCAGCCCGGCGATGCCCGCCTTGGCCGCCCCGTAATTGCTCTGCCCGAAGTTCCCCTTAAGCCCCGCGTACGACGAGGTGTTGATGATACGCCCGCCCTGTCCGGCCTTGAGCATGGCCTCCACGGCGAACTTCGTGACCAGAAAGGTCCCCTTGAGATGCACGTCCAGGACCTGATCCCACATCGCCTCATTCATGCGCACAAGGGTCTTATCGCGCAAAATGCCGGCGTTATTAATGACGATGTCCAGGCGCCCAAAGCTCTCAATGGCGTGGGTCACCATCGCCTGCGCGTCGTCGGCGCTGGAGACCGAGCCGCGGTCGGCCACGGCCTTGCCGCCCAGCGCTTTGATCTCGTCGACGACCTTCTCAGCCAGGGCCTGCCCCTCATCCTCACCGTGGCGGCTCACGCCCAGATCGTTGACCACCACCGCCGCTCCAGCCTTCGCCAGGGCCAGCGCATACGCGCGCCCCAGCCCACCGCCGGCGCCGGTGATCAACGCAACCTTTCCATCAAACGCACCCATCTTCACTCCTCTCATTGCCGTGCTCTAAGAAGGCATCTTCAACATCGCTTCTCACCGCCCCGCGACGCCAGGTGCTCGCCAGCAGCCCCCGTGCCAACGCGCCCGCCCCGGCGGTCTGGACCATCACCTCACACACCATCATCAGGCGCACGTCCACCTCGCCCATGTCCTGCCCCGGAGCCGGACGACACACGCCCCCCCAACGCTGCATCGTCATCCTACCTGCTCGCCAGACTCAGCCCGGAGGCCAGGAGAACGCACGCCCGCCCAGCACATGCACGTGCAGATGAAAGACCGTCTGACCGACTTCCGCCCCGTTGTTGACCACCAGCCGAAAGCCGCTCTCCTCCAACCCCTCGATGCGCGCGACTTCTTTGGCCGCCAACATCAACGTGCCCAGCAAAAGCGCATCGTCTTCGTCGGCCTGCCCCACGTTGACGATGGGCTTTTTGGGGATCACCAGCACATGCACCGGCGCGGCCGGGTTGATATCCCGAAATGCCAGCACATCGTCGGTCTCGTAGACCTTATCGCAGGGAAGCTCCCCGCGAATGATTTTCGAAAAGATCGTCTCGTTGCTCACATCATCTCCTGACGTATTCAGATTTCATTCGGACTCATATCCCCCGAACCCTGCACACATGTTCCCAGGTGTCGCAAAACCATAGGCTCGCCGCAGCCCTTTGCCAAACCGGTTCACACGTTGTTTCAACTTCGCAGGCTCGGGCCTAACCCTCGTCCCCCTGCTCCTCCTCCGCAGTGACGCGGGGAGGACGCGGCCCCAGAAACGCGAGCGCGCCGGGCCGCACCGAAAACGCAAACTCCCGACCGGGAAAACTCTCCCCATCGAGGTTCAGCGGCACCTCCTCCTCAAAGCGAAGATGCGCCTCTTTGACCCGGCGGTAGACGATGTCGTGGCAGTCGGTGGCCTCGGGCTGACTGACCAGCTCGCGCATCTGCCGAACCATCTCGCTAAGCCCCATCGCCGGCACGATCACCAGATCGAGCAGGCCATCGTCGACCCGGGCCGCCGGGCAAAAGCTCCAGCCGCCGCCGGACTGCGGGCCGTTTCCCACAAAGATAAACGCCGCATCCCCCTCCCACTCCAACCCGGGAGCGCGGGCGTTAAGATGATGCACCGGCAGATCAAAAGCAGCGGGAATGGCTTTGACAAAATAGGCCAGACTTCCGGCCACATCTTTAAAGCCACGGGAGGTCTCGGCGGTGACCGTCGCGCCCGCCCCGGCAGTCGCCATGTTGATAAAATGACGATCGTTGATGCGCCCCACATCCACCGGCCAGGGCGCTTCATCAAGCCACCCGGCCAGCTGCGCGGGGCTCTCTTTTGGGTCGACCCCCAACGCGCCTAAAAAGTCGTTGCCGGTGCCGTAGGGAAGCCCGGCCATCGCCGGGCGCTGCGCCTCATCGAGCGCCATCAGCGCGTTGGCCACCTCATGCAACGTGCCGTCGCCGCCGCAGGCCACCACCAACTCTGCCCCGTCTTCGGCAGCCTCCCTCACCGCGCGCGCACCGTCACCCTCCTCCCAGGTGCAGCGCGGGCACACCCGGTAGCCCTTCTGGCGAAGCTCCCCCACAAGCTCACGCAACGCATCATCGGCCGCCGAGCTCGGGTTAAGCACCATGTAGATCGCCGCTTCTTTTTGGATCATCGCGAACCTCATCAAGAGTTCAGAGCGTCGCGCCGACGCACGTATTGAAATGCTGCTCGTCACGCTCTAACCTTCGCGCTGCACTCAACTTTCAAAGTGATTTTGTCGTCGCATCACCCGCGACGCCTCCGGAGGATAGGATGAACCGAGCGCTTTTACGACGTGTTCGCCGGCACATGCTCGCGAGCCTGATGATCATCACACTGAGCCTTACCCTGGGTGCGTGTGGCTCCGAGACAGGCGGAGCCAACACCCCGGACACAGGCGGTCTCACCGATGTGGGCACCGACGCCGATGATCCCGAAGACACCGAAGACACCGGTGACGCCGAAGATCCCGGCGACGCCGACAATTGCGACGTCTGCACCCCGGGCACCTCACGCTGCACCGACGAAGGCGCGCAAAACTGCGTGAGCCTTCAGGGCTGCGCACAGTGGGCCGACCCGGTGGTCTGCCAGACTGACGAAGTTTGCACCGGCGGGCGCTGCGCCGCAGGCTGCGAGGAGATCTGCGAGGTCGACGCCAGCGAGTGCGCCGGCGAAGGCGTGCGCACCTGCATCGAGAACATCGATGGCTGTCCGGAGTGGTCCGATGTTCAATCCTGCGAAGGCGACCTGATCTGCTCCGGCGGCCAATGCCAGTCGAGCTGCGAAGATGCCTGCACCGATGGCGAACTTCGCTGCGACGGCGACGGCGCCTTTCAGGCCTGCGAGCAACAGAGCACCGGATGCCTGGACTGGTCTGCCACCGAGTCCTGCGGCGAAAACCTCACCTGCGACGAAGGCATCTGCATCGGCTGCACCGATGGCGAGGAACGCTGCTCGGCCGACGCCACAAGCGTGGAGACCTGCCAGAGTGGCGCGTGGACTCCCAGCCAGTCCTGCCCCCTGAGCTGTTCGGCCGGCCAGTGCGACGATGAGGTTGCATGCCAGCCCGGCGTTCGCCGCTGCAACGGCCAGGTCGCCGAGCTCTGCAACGCCACTGGCACCGCCTACCTTCACGTGGCCACCTGTGCTGTGAGCTGCAACGCGGGTCTTTGCACCGGCGCCTGTGAGCCCGGTCAGCGGCGCTGCAACGGCCAGAACATCGAAACCTGCAACAGCTCTGGCACCGCCTGGGAAGTTGCCGAAACCTGCGCTGGCAGCTGCGACATCACCGCCGCAACCTGCGCACTTGATGAACTCGACATTAGCACCGACATCAACCTCGACGGACTCGTACTCGTCGACGGCCCCTTCATCGTGCGCCCCGGCGTCACGGTCACCAGCCCCACCGGTGACCTGACCATCCGCGCAAGCTCCATTCATGTGGAACTGGGCGGCTCCATCGTCCTCGCACCCACCGGCCAAACCGCCGCCGGCAGAGGTGTTGATGGTGTCTACTGCGCCTACCCCACCTACGTGTACACCGATGGCACCGGCGGGGGCTACGGCACCCGCGGCCAGGCGCAGACCTGCCGCTCCGGCGGCTCAATTCACGGAGTGGAACCCAACTCCGATGTCAGCGCCGGCAGCCCCGGAGGAAAAGGATACGGCAACAACGGCACCCCCGGCGGCCTGGGCGGCGGCCGCTTGAGTCTGGAGGCCAACACCATCCTCATTGAAGGCAGCCTGCGCGCCGACGGCCAGGATGTTCTGGACGGCGCCGCCTACCAGGGCGGCGCAGGCTCCGGCGGTGGCATTCGTCTGGCCGCCAACGACCTGACGGTCTCCGGCACCATCAGCGCCGCCGGTGGTATCACCGACAACGGCGCGGGCCACGGAGGTGAGGGCCGCCTCAAGCTCTTCTACGGCGACGCCATCGAGATCACCGGCACCGTCACCGGCGTCCTCACGCAAGACATCCTGCCGCCGCTCCAGCTTTTCAGTTCCACGCACCCGGTCAGCGATCGTGTCTATAACGACGACTTTGACACCATCGCGCTGAGCTGGGAGCGCCCCTTCCCCGGCCTGCAGGGCTACTACCACCGCGTCGATCGCAACCCCTACACCCTGGTGGAGCCCTCCAACGGTCAATTCACCGACCAGGATGTCATCACCTACACCCGCGACGACGTCGACGCTGGACGCAACTACCTGCACGTCACCTCGGTCGACAGCGGCTTTGAAGTCGGTGAGTCGCCCACTCACTTCACCGTGCGCCTGACCGACGGGCCCCCCACCCTCTCCAGCGACACTCACTCCAACTCCGCCAACTTCTACACCAACGACGACGCCTTCATCCGCTGGACCGATCGCCACGACGACAGCAACTTCACCGGCTACCGCTACGTCATCGATCGTTTTGGTGACACCATCCCCACCCACGACGATCTCGCCCTCCCGGTCACCCAGAAGCAGATCCTGCTGGCCGACCTCGATCCGGGCATCTGGGCCTTCCATCTGGTTTCGGTTGACACCATGGGCTACCTCAACCGGACCGCCTCCACCTACGTGCTGCGCATCGGCGAGGATCCCGGCAAAGGCTCGGTCAGCGGCATTGTCACCGACAGCAGCGGGCAGCCTGTGGCAAACGCCACCATCTCGCTCAACCGCGGGCTTATCAACAGCACAGTGCCCGCGATGCACACCACCGCCAGTGGCACCTTCAACCTGCAGAACGTGCCGGCCGGTGAGTGGGAAGTGGGCGTCTACATCGAAAGCTCCACCACCGGAACCTTCGAGCTCACCCACACCCACGACATCGTGGTCAACGCCGATCTGACCACCAACGTCACGGTCACCATGCCCTGATCGTGTTCACATAACGCGGTGTCATGCGTTTTTACAGGACACCCCGCGAAACCCCCGGCAGGCGCAAAAATCACCCTTTGATTTTTGCGCCTGCTTTGCTTAACGTCCCTTCCATTGACGCAATGTAACACGTGCTCACCAGCACGAAGCCCCCGAAAGGCGCTTCTGACTGGGGAGTCAGTTTCGGGTTTGATCCCCGTTCCCGCTTATGCTTTGGTATCCCCACTTCGTTCCATAATGCTGATTCCGCCCCCTTCAAAGGAGTCTCCATGCGCTACAACTTTGGCCCAAAAGCCAGCTGGTTCGCGCTGCTTTTGAGCGCATTGCTCATGGCCACGGCCTGTAACACCACCGATCCCACCAACACTCAGCCTACCCCCGATAACCAGGTCGGCGAGGATACCGGAAACAATCCCGGTCCCGAAGACGACACCGGAAACAATCCCGGTCCCGAAGACGACACCGGAAACAATCCCGGTCCTGAAGATGACACCGGAAACAATCCCGGCCCTGAAGACGACGCCGGAAACAATCCCGGTCCTGAAGACGATGCCGGAAACACCCCCGAGCCAGCAGCGCCCGTGGGCTCGATCGTGCAACAGAGCGCCGGCGCCCAGAGCGCCAGCTCGGAGAGCTACCAGCTGCGCCTCAACCTCGGCGCTCCGACCGCAGCTCCCGCAGAGAGTTCCAGCTACAAAGCTCGACCGGCCGTAGGTGCCGGCAACTAATACGGATGGATGAACGCCCCCA
The DNA here is from genome assembly GCF_004005565.1 of Lujinxingia sediminis. Lineage (NCBI taxonomy): Bacteria > Deltaproteobacteria > Bradymonadales > Lujinxingiaceae > Lujinxingia > Lujinxingia sediminis. The sequence goes on from NZ_SADD01000002.1 coordinate 577,010, forward strand.
ACGCTCTGACCCAGACCTATCTGTACCTTCCAGACAAAACTCAACTCAGGGGAGAAAACATGAACACTTCCAGACTGCTCACCGGCCTCGCCACCGCCCTGGCCGCCACCGCCCTTGCGCTGCCCTCCGCGCTTGCTGAAACGCCCGCGCTCTACCCGGTTCAGGGCTACCTCACCGACGCCGATGGCGCTCCCATCGACGGCGAACTCGACATCCGCTTTCGCCTCTACGATGCGTCTGAAAACGACGTCTTCACCGAGCTTGCCACGGTGAACATCGACAACGGCGCCTTCACTCACTACGTCGGCTCGGTCGAGAGCCTCGACGCCGAACTTTTTGCGCAATTCTCCGAGCTGAGCCTGGGCGTCAAGGTCGGCACCGACAGCGAAATGAGCCCCCGCATGGCTGTGGGCTCGGTGCCCTACGCCGCGCGTGCCAACAGCGCCGCGGTGGCCGACGTCGCCGCCGAACTCGCCGGCTTCAATTTGTTGGACTTCGTCCCCCGCGACGAGGCGGCTTCCATCACCGCCGGCATGCTCGCCGAGGGGTCTGTCGATGTCGCGGCGGTCGACGGTGCTCAGCCCATCTACCGCGTGACCAACGATTTTTGCGACGTACGTCCAGGGACGCTCTCGTTTAGAAGCAAATGCTACGCCAACCAGAAGCACGTCGATAGCTGCAACAACACATGTAACAGGCAAACTCGCGCGCGTATGTGTAATGGCCATTGTGGATGCGTTAATCACACCATCATCTTAACCCCCTGCCCTATCGGACAAGTTTGTCCGCCGCCTCCCCCCAACCCCTGGCCCTCCGCTCCGCAATGCGACAACGAGCTGGTCGGCCACATCCTGCCCCAGTGATGCCTCACCCATCACTGCCGCAAAAAGCTAAGGCGCCACAGCGCGCCTGAACCCTGCAGCCCGCACTCCATGAACCCGCCCAGGCCCATCCTGTGGCGGGTTTTGGAGTTCTTGGCCGGGCGTCAGGCCTTTTTGCATGTTCGGACGCCTGGCACCCGATCTTCTGCATCTGCTCTGCGCCCATGTTCGGACGCCTGGCACCCGAGCTTCTCGAACGCCTGGCACCCGATCTTCTGCATCTGCTCTGCGCCCATGTTCGGACGCCTGGCACCCGATCTTCTCGGACGCCTGGCACCCGATCTTCTGCATCTGATCCACGCCCATGTTCGGACGCCTGGCACCCGATCTTCTCGCCATGTTCGAACGCCTGGCACCCCATCCCCCCGGATATCATTCATGGCATAGCTCAGGGCAGCGCGCGCATCGCATCCTCAAAAGGACGCACCCGGTTGCCGTAAAAGTAGATGACCTCAAGCTTCTGCAACATCACCCCGTCAGCCCAGGTCTTGACCACCTCGGGCACGTGGTACATGCGCAGATACTCCAGCCCCTCGTAGACCACCCGGTCGGGCGCGGCCTCGTGCAAAAAGGGTGAGAGCTGCACCTTGCCACTGCGCTCCAGAGTCTTGAGGCGAGCGAGCGCATCTTCCACCCCGGCGTGGACCTCCTCCCAGGGCAAAATCTCCTCGGCCCCAAAACGCACCAGCCGGTAAACATCCCAGCCCGGAAATCGCCGCTGCAGACGATCGAAAAGCACCCAGCTCACCACCTGCGTGGGCATCAATACCGTATGCTCAAGAAAGGCCTGCGCGATGCGCTCACCGGTATGGCGGGTGTACTGGCGGTCGCGGGCAGCGTCTTCAACCACCTCGCCAGTGCGCGCCGAACGCACATAATCGATGCGATTCACGCGCCGCCCCCGGCTATCGTAGCTCTCCCCGTCGACCCGCACCCGATTGCCAAAGGTATCCAGCGGCTCGCCAAAACGCAGGATCGTGGTGGAATCCATCTTCATCGTATTCATCACAAAACGCGTGATCGCCGAGAGCTGATTGAACTCATCATTCTCCAGCAGGTAGCGCCCCTTGCCCTCGCGTTTGAAATGATCCTGAATCAGGCTATCGGCCTCCAACACCAGGTTGTAGTTGATCGTCAGCGGCACGATGTAGACCGGCTTCGCCTGCGGATCGCGCATCAGGCTGTGGATGTAGCCGCTGAGCGCCGTCCCTAAGAGCCCCAGCTTCAGGTGTTGCTCCACCGCATTGGAGCGGCTGCGCGTCCCTCCCGGGAAAAAGAGACTGTGGTAGCCCCGCTCGATCAAGACCTGCGAGTAGGTCTTGAGCACATCTTTATAAAGACGATGCTGGAGGCGCCGGTCGACCTTATACGCCCCCAGGTTATGCATGAAGAAGCCCATCAGGGGGTTGGTAAAGAGATTCTTTCCCGCCCCGTATGTCACCGGCGGCAGCCCGGCTTCGTAGAGCGCCCATCCCACCAGAATCGAGTCCATATTGGAGCTATGCGTGGGCACAAAGACCAGAGTCCCTTTCTTCGCAAGCACCCGCAATGTGGCCAGATCTCCCTGCAAGACCACCCGCTGCGTCAGATCGCGCACGTGCGAGAGCGTCTCACGCAGCTCGCCGACCCGCGTGGGCATGGTGGCCACTCGCGGCAGGTCCTGGGCCTTGAACAAAAAACTCAACCCGATGGGCAGCGCCCCGGTGGCCATCTTGTAAACCCAGGGGTTAAAGCGCCCGGCCAGATCATCGGCGTAGCTCTCGACAAGCTTCCAGAGGATCTCGCGCTTTTTGGGCTCGGGCATCGTCGCCAGACGCCGGGACATGCTGCGCCACCAGGCGATCGAGCGCACCTCCTCCTCCGCGCCCCGCTCCCGCTGAAGCCGGGCGATCTCCTGGTAGGCCGCGTCGTTGAGCACGTACTCAATGCCCGCCCCCCGCGCGTCGCGCGAGGCCCGCACAAAGTCATTAAACGCACGCCGGCTGACCTCAGCCACCAGCTGCGAGCGCTCACTCGCCAGGCGAAAGAGCGGTGAATCATCCTGCCTCGTCCATGCATCAAACATCGGGGCCTCAGGGCGCATTCAGTGTGTTCGGGCGCTCATCGTAGATCTGCTACAACAGGCTGGCAACGCGGCTCGATGGCCTGGCACCCGGGAAACTTCCCAAAACGATCGGACGCCTGGCACCCGGGCAACCTCTCAAAAACGATCGGACGCCTGGCACCCGGGCAACCTCTCAAAAACGATCGGACGCCTGGCACCCGGGAAACTTCCCAAAAACGATCGGACGCCTGGCACCCGGGCAACCTCTCAAAAACGATCGGACGCCTGGCACCCGAACAACCTCTCAAAAACGATCGTTCGCCTGGCACCCGAACACGCGATACGTTCAGAGCCCGGTCTTGCGAATCCACGCGCCCAGCTCGACCATCCCTTCCTCAATGGTGCGCTGGGGCGCGTAGCCAAAATCCCGGCGCGCCGCAGAGATGTCGAAGTAGTGTGCCGTGGATAGCTGTTTGGCCAGAAAGCGCGTCATCAAAGGCTCCTCGCGCTTGCCCAGCGCCCTATAGGCCGTCTCCATCGCCCAGCCCACCGCGTAGGCCACCCCGGCGGGCACCTGCGCCTTAAGCGGCTCAAGCCCACCGCTCACAAGGATCTTATCGATGAGCTCTCCCACCGCCATCGGCTCATCCTGGGTAATGAAGTAGGCCTTGCCGGCGGGCTTCCCATCGCCTGCCAGCGCCTCGGCAGCCAGCAGATGCGCGCGCGCGGCATCGTCCACATAGACCGAATCCACCAGCGCTCTGCCATCACCCACCCGCTTGAGCTTGCCGCGCCGTGCCCGATCGATGATGCGCGGCACCAGATGATTATCGCCCGGTCCCCAGATCAGATGCGGGCGTAATGACACGGTTCTCAACGCGTCACTGTTCGCCGCGAGCACCGCTTTCTCCGCCATCGCCTTGGTCTCGGGGTACGCCGTCAGGTACGTCGAGGGATAGGGCACCGACTCATCGACCCCTTCAAGCGGATCATCGCCGTAGACCACGCTCGGCGAGCTGGTGAAGATCAGGCGAGGAACGTTGTGGGTGCGACAGGCCTCAATGATGTTTTGAGTGCCCACCACATTGGCCTGGTAATAGTCCTCATAAGGCCCCCACACGCCGGCGCGCGCTGCGACATGGTAGACTTCCTCACAGCCTTCCACGGCCGAAGAAACCACCTCGGCATCGGCCAGATCACCGCGCATCACCTCCACGCCCTTCGCACGCAGATTCGGATAGTCGCCGCGTGCCAGCGAGCGCACCTCATCCCCCCTGGCAAGCAGGTGATCGACAATCGCCTCGCCAAGAAATCCACCGCCTCCGGTGACCAGAACCTTCATGCCAGCTGCTCCCGCGCCCATTCGGTGAGCGCTTCTCGAAAGATCTTCGAATTATGCCGCACGTCCACCGGGAAGCCCGCGTGAAAGAGCACCTCTTTCATCCCGCGGGTAAGCTCGTGCTTTGCGCCGATGGCCAGAAGCTCTTCGCGCACCTCATCGCGCACCGCGCCCTGATGCTCCGCCTCAAGCTCCACGCATAAGACGGGCACCATCTGACCCGCACGCTTCACCCCGACCAGCGCCGTGCGAAAAACCGCCGGATGGGTGTTAAAGATCCCCTCGACCGGGATCGTGAACATCGTGCGCTCCTCATCGAGCACCACCCGATGGGTCTTGCGGCCGCAAAACCACATCCGCCCCGACGCATCGAAATACCCCACATCGCCCATGCGATGGCGCACCTCTTTACCATCGGCGATCTTCGCGCCACGGGTCGATGCGTCGCGGTTGTAGTAGGCGCGGGTGACCTGCGGCCCTTTCACCACAAATTCGCCAATCTCACCCGGGTTGAGCACCTGCGCATCGTCCCAGCTCGCGATCGGCTCATCGGTGATGCTAATCACCTTCACCTCGACCCCATCGACCGGGAAACCCACACACACGCCCTTCCCCACATCGGTGGCTTGAGCCGTCTCCCCCAGAATCATATCGCTGCCGATCGAGGCCACCGGCAACGACTCTGTGGCCCCGTAAGGCGTAAAGATCTGCGCCCGCTCATCGAGCATCGCCTTCACTCGCCGCAGCGTCACCGCCGGCACCGGCGCCCCGGCCGAGATCACACGGTTGAGACCGGGCAGCTTCACCCCCTCGGCCTCCGCATATCGCCCGAGCTTGTTGAGCACCGCCGGCGAGCCAAACATGTTGGTGATGCCCATCTGGCGGATGGGTTCGATGAGGTTTCGCGGATCGACATTGCCCGGATTCGCAAAATCCATATCCGGCACCACCGTCGTCATCCCCAGCGCAGGATCAAAGAGCGCAAAGAGCGGGAAGGTCGGAAGATCGACCTCCCCGGGCTCAATCGCATACGTCGCTTTGATCAGCGCCACCTGCGCCGCGAAGTTCCCGTGCGTGTACACCGCCCCCTTGGGCACCCCGGTGCTCCCGGAGGTAAAGAGGATCGCCGCCATATCATCGGGCTTGACCCGCGGCGGCTCCCAGCCATCGACAGCTGCCCCCTTCTGACGCACCTGCTCGAGTGTGAACCCGCCCCACAACCAGCGCCGTCCCACGGTCACGCAATGCTCAATCGTGCCTCGCCCCCACCCCAGCGCCAGGCGCGCCGCGTGAGCGGCGGGAATGCCAATAAAGGCCTGGGGCTCGGCTTCAGCCAGACATACCTTCAGGTTCTTAAGGCCCATCCCCGGGTCCACAATCACCGGCACAACCCCGGCCTTAAAAAGACCGAAGGTCAGCGCAAAAAACGCCATCGAAGGCTTGACCATCAACACCGCGCGGATGCCCGGCACCACGCCGATGGCGTGCAACCCGGCGGCAATCTCATCGCTGACCCGATCCAGCTCGGCGTAGGAGGTCGTTTCGTAGCGCCAGGTGCCATCAGGCGCGCGCGAGGTCGGAAAGTGAATCGCCGGAGCATCGGGCATCGCCTGCGCCATCGCGCTGATCGCCCGCGCGATGTTCGGATCGGGCATCTCCCCACTGCTCGCATCCTGGGCCGTTGCCGGTGCGCTCATGCGCCCTCCCAGGCATCCGTGCTCTGAATGAAGCCGACGATCTTCGGAATCAGATCGTCACGCCGATCTTCGAGCACGTAATGCCCCGCCTCGGGATACTCCGCGTAGGTAGCCTGGGGATAGATCTCCTTCCAACGCGCCAGGAAATGGCGGTCGAAAACGAAATCCTTATACCCCCAGCCGATGAAGATCGGACGATCCCCGAGCGAAGGCAGCGCCGCCTCCGTCTGACTGACCAGCTCGTAACCCGAATCCCCCGGCGAGAGCGGGATATCCTGCACAAACCTCAGCGTGGCGATGCGATTGGCTGGCGTATCGTAGGGCGCCTCATAGGCCTGACGCACCTCCGCCGGAAGCGGCGATGTCACACACACACGGGAGGCCGTCCGGCTGAACGCATTGAGCTTCTTGACCAGAACCGACCCCACCGCAGTGTCGCGCGCCACTTTGAGCGGGAGCGGAAAAGACTTGGTCTTCGGAAGATGAAACGCCGCGGTATTCAACAACACGATGCGCCCCACCAGATGCGGGTTCCGAGCCGCAAAGGTCATCCCGATCATGCCGCCCCAGTCGTGAAGCACCAGCGTCAGCGGCTCCCGCAAATCGAGCGCCTTCACAAGGCTCTCCAGATCCTCGACACGTCGCTCCAGCGTATACGGATACGCGCTGGCTGCGGGCTTATCGGATCGACCGCAACCGATGTGATCGGGCGCAATGGTGCGATGCCCGCCACGCAACGCCTCAATGAGGTTGCGGTAATAAAAAGACCAGGTCGGATTGCCGTGTACCATCAACACCGCCGGGCCCTCACCCTCATCGACATAATGCAGGCTGTGGCCGTCGGCGACCTGATGAAAGTTCGGCGAATAGGGGTAAAGCGAGGGGCTCACAGCCTCCTGGCTCGGGTGAAGCTGTGGTTGGGTCAAAACGCAATCTCCATCATCGAACAGTTTAATCCGCTGCCAATCCCCATAAGACCCACCCTCTCGCCGGGCTGCACCCGGCCCTGATCCACCGCCTTTGCCAGCGCGATGGGAATGGAGGCGGGGCCGACGTTTCCATGATCGTGGTAGATCTTCAAAAAACGCTCGCGATCGAGCTCAAGCGCCTCGGCCACCCGCGTCATGTGCACCGCGCTGACCTGGTGAGCACACACAAGGTCGAGCCCCCCGGGTGACCACCCCAGCTCATCCGCCGCGCGGGCAAACGTCTTCTGGCCGAGTTCAACACCGCGCAAAAGAAGCATCGCCGCGTCGGTTTCCATCCAATCGCGTTGGCCGCGGCAGAGCTCATTATGTTCGCTCGCCGACTCCGTCACCGCCCCCACCACACGCGGCGCATTCGCCGCGAGAAGATCGCGCCGGCCCAGCACCATGGCAGCCGCCCCCGAACCCAGGGTCAGCGTGGCGAGCTGGTCGCGCATCTTCTCTACCGGGAAGTCGGGTTGATTAAGACGCGCAATCGTCGCCTCAATCACCTCCAGGCTGGACTCCCCGTTGACAACCATCCCGTACTCAATCGAGCCCCGCTCGATCATATCCCCCACGACCTGAATGCCGTTCAAAAAGCCCAGACAGGCGTTGCCCACATCAAAGTTCAAACAATGCGAACTCAGCTCCAGGCTGCGATGCACCATTGAGGCGACCGAGGGTTCCACGAAGTCGCGGCAGACCGACGTGCTGATGAGCACGCCGATCTTCTCACGCGCCACCCCGGAGCGCTCCAGCGCACGCCGTCCGGCCATCGCCGCCGGCACACTTGCCATCACGCCCTCAGGCCACACGCGCCGCTCGGCGATGCCGGTGAGCTGGTAAATGAGCCCCCGCGTCGGCAGCCCCGCGCGTTTGAGCGCTGGCTCCAGCCTGGCCTCAATCGCCCCGGAGCTGATTGCACGCGGAGCGCGCATCTCTGCGAGTCCCGCCACTGCCACATTCTCGAACTTCACAACACTCATCGAACTCCACCTCGTCTGTGCGCCGGGAGTATGCCCGCCGCCCCCCGCCCTATCAAGGGGATCTGAAGGTCGGCCGCCTTGACGCTAAAAGACGCACGGTGTTAAGACCACGCGTCTTTATGCTCGAAATTGCACGCTGATGCGGCCATCGCGGGACTGAAGATCTGCCGGCCCCCCCAGGTTTCGGGTCGGCGCAGCCGAGGAGGACGTTTCGCGTCAGGTGGCTCGTCGCATCGCGCAGACCTCCTCCTTGCTTCACCGGGTCCACCGCTGCCTTTACCGACCGCGCCGAACTCGACGAGCGGCGCCACGAAGGGTTCGTCATGGAAATGCTCTACATCGCCATCGGGGTCGTCGCCTTCATCGCCGGCATCGTCCTCTTTATGGAAGGCAACCGCACCAAGCGCGCCTACCTCGCCGGCCTGGCCGATCTGGATGCTCGTGAGAAGAAGCTCGAGAAGAAAGAAGGCTCCACCAAGAAGATCGACAGCGATAAAGCCCCCAAGGCCACGCCCTCCGTCGACACCGGCCGCCTGGAAAAAGAGCTCGCCGAAGCTCAGAACGAGACCAAGTCGCTGAAATCACAGGTCTACGAGCTTAAAAACGAACTCAAAGAGTCGCGCCAGAACGCCCGCAAGGCCCGTGAAGAGGCTGCCGGCGTCGACCAGACCGCGCTCCTGGAGGCCCGGGCTGAAATCGCCGACCTCAAAGCGAAACTCGCCAACGCCGACCAGCGCGTCAGCGCCGCTCGCGCCGAAGCTCAGGCCAGAGTCGCCGAAGCCAAAGCCGCCCCGACACCCTCCGCCCCGGAGAAGGTCGAATTCGACACCGACGAACTCGCCCGCCAGCGCGACGAAATCGAACGCTTGCGCGCACGCATCGAATCGCAGAACAAGGCCCAGGCCGACGAGGTACGCAGCGCCGAGCAGGATCTGAAACGCAAGCTCAATAAAACCGCTCGCGAGGTCGACAAACAGCGTCGCCGCGCCGACAACAACGACAAAGCCTACAAGGTCACCCAGCGTCAGCTCGACGCGGCTCGCGAGCGCGTTGAACTGCTCGAAGAGGAGCTTAAGCGCGCTGGCTTTGCCAGCGAGCAGGCCCAAAATGTCGAAACGATCGAAAACGCCGACAGCGCCAAACCCGCTGCAAGCGATGAAAGGGCGGACGTGAAAGCAAGCCCCGCTGCCGTCGAAACGACTGAAAAGTCACCGGCCGCCGAGAAAGGCCACGATGCCGAGAAGACCGAAGACGCCGAGAAGGTCGAGGGCTCCGAAGCGAAGCCCTGAGCACAATCGTGCGTTGCAGGAGATCACAAACCGCCCGGGAGACCGGGCGGTTTTTTTGTGCCTGCTGCCTGGCGAACATCGATGATGGAGGCCGAGTTCTATTCGGGTGCCAGGCGCTCGAACACGTTGTCGAGACTCAGATGCGCACCTTTCGCACAGCTCGACAAACGTCGCATACCATGCGTTCGATTACGTTGCCCGGGATCGGGTGACAGCCGCTCGAACACGTTCTTAAGATTCAGATGCCCACCTTTCCCACGGCTCGATCAACTTCGCATACCATGCGTTCGACGATGTTGCCCGAGATCGGGTGCCTGGCACCCGATCATGGTCACCCGCTCTTCCTGCACGATCGAACGCCTGGCACCCGTTCATCGCAGCACCCGATCTTCCTGCACGATCGAATGCCTGGCACCCGATCTTCCTGCACGATCGAATGCCTGGCACCCGATCCTCGCGTTCGATCGAACCCCTGGCACCCGTTCATCGCGTCCGATCGAACCCCTGGCACCCGATCGAACGCCTGGCCCCCGATCTTCCCGCCCGATCGAACCCCTGGCACCCGTTCATCGGTATCGAACCCTCCAGCTATCCCACCGAATCCGCACCAACGCTCCTTCCCCACACGCCCCTTCCCCGACGCCAAAACACAAAAAAGCCCGCCCCCTTCTACTTACGTAGAAGGGGGCGGGCTTTTGTAATGAAATGGTTGGCAGCGACCTACTCTCCCACGACCTCTCGGTCGCAGTACCATCGGCGCTGGAGAGCTTAACTTCCGAGTTCGAGATGGAATCGGGTGGACCCTCTCCGCTCTAGCCACCAAC